>CAJLBR010000032.1 GCA_905204915.1 uncultured Clostridium sp. | reverse complement strand
TTCAAAAGGTTTAGAAAAAGATCGAAAATTTTCATTATACATATCTAATATTTTTTCTGATATTTCTTTGTATTTTTTATATTCTATGATTTTATTTATAATGTCTTCTGCTGTAACATCATCCTCTTCCTCTTTTGGTTCTAGTTCAGGCAACAATCTTTTAGCTTTTATATCAAGTAAAGTGGCTGCCATTACAATAAATTCACTAGTAATTTCTATATTATATTCAGTAAGTTGATTCAAATATTCAATATACTTATCTGTAAGTTCACTTAAAGATATATCAAATATATTCATCTTATGCTTACTTATAAGATACAAAAGTAAATCCATTGGACCTTCAAAATTTTGTAATACTACATTATATTTTTCTTTGTTTAAAATTTCCATAACCTTTTCCTTATTTTATTGCTGTTTCTAAAGCTACTTTAATCATATCGTTTAAAGCTTTTTCTCTATCAGAAGTTGAAACTAAAGTTTTCTTAGTATGTGAATCAACAACTGTAAGTAGACATGCAGCTTCTTTTCCTAAATCTTTTGCTATATTAAATAAAGCGTAAGACTCCATTTCTGCTGCAATTACATGATATTCATCTGGAATTCTAGCTAATAATTTTTGAACATCTATATACCAATCAAAACACTCACTAGTAAATACATTTCCTTTCACTAATTTAATATTAAGATTTTTAGCTGTTTCTTCAATAGAATCATTTAAAGCTTGAGTTCCATCTATAATATGTTCATTGCTATTTCTATAAGTTAGTGCAAAATTTCCTTCAGAATAAGATTTATCTACTAAAATAGTATCTAATAATTCTAACGAATCATCATATGCTCCACATGAACCAATTCTTATAATCTTTTTTACATCATAAAATTTATATAATTCATATGAATATATACCTATACTAGGCATTCCCATTCCACTTCCCATAACAGAAATTTTCTTACCTTTATACATACCAGTAAATCCTAACATTCCTCTAACTTCATTAAAACATACTGGATTATCTAAAAAAGTTTCTGCTATATATTTTGCTCTAAGTGGATCACCCGGCATTAATACAACTTCTGCTATATCTCCTTTGTTTGCGCTATTGTGAACTGTTGGTGCTTGCATATAAATTCCTCCCTAATCTTCAAAATATTTTAAACCTCTTCTAAATAGATACTGTTTTTTCTTTAAATCATCCATATTCTTACATTTACCATTTAATAGTTTATTTAATAATAAATCATTATAGTCTGACTCTTCTAAAGTACCTACTTTGTCATCAATTATATACTTATTTATCCCTTTTTGCAATAGTTTTTGCCTTATTTCATATGTTGAATAATCAAGAAGACGCATACATTGTCTAATATATGCGTCTACATAGTCATCATCATTAATATACCCAAGTTCTTTTAAATATTCAATTACTTCCATAATTATATCTTCATCAAAGCCTTGAGTTTTTAATTTTCTATAAACCTCTTGTTCTGTTTTTCTAGATATTCCAACATATTTTATTGCTTTATTTTTTGCTACTTCAAAGCTCATAAAATATCAATACCTTTCTTATTCTTCTTCATCCTCAGAATCTTTCATATCTCCCATGCTTTTTTCAAAAGCCATATTGTAATTTTCTCTTACTTTTGAATCTATTTCTTTTAGTATTTCTGGATGTTCTTTTAAATAATTTTTAGCATTTTCCCTACCTTGACCAATTTTTTCACCATTATATGCAAACCAAGCTCCACTCTTATCAACAATATCTAAATTTACTGCTAAATCAAGTACGCAACCTTCGTTTGAAATTCCTTCACCATAAATAATATCAAATTCAGCCTCTCTAAATGGTGGGGCTACTTTATTTTTTACTACTTTTACTTTTGTTCTTGATCCTATAACTTCGCCATTTACTTTTATAGCTTCCTGTTTTCTTACATCAAGTCTTACAGAAGCATAGAATTTTAATGCTCTACCACCAGGTGTAGTTTCTGGATTTCCAAACATTATTCCAACTTTTTCACGTAATTGGTTAATGAAGATAGCAACTGTTTTTGATTTATTCAAAACACCTGTAAGTTTTCTTAAAGCTTGAGACATAAGTCTAGCTTGTAAACCTACATGTGAATCACCCATTTCACCATCAATTTCAGCTTTAGGAACTAAAGCTGCTACTGAATCAATAGTTATAATATCTACTGCACCACTTCTAATTAATTGTTCAGCAATTTCTAAAGCTTGTTCTCCTGTATCTGGTTGAGAAACTATTAGGTTATCTACATCAACACCTAATTTTCTAGCATATACTGGATCTAGTGCATGTTCTGCATCAATAAAAGCTGCAATTCCACCTTGCTTTTGTGCCTCTGCAATAGCATGTAGAGCAACAGTTGTTTTACCTGAAGATTCAGGTCCATATATTTCTATAACTCTTCCTCTTGGGAAACCACCTATACCTAGAGCCACATCTAAACTTAACGCTCCACTAGGTATTGAATCTACATTAACAGTTGAAACTTCACCAAGTTTCATAACTGAACCTTTACCAAAATTTTTTTCAATTTGTGCCATAGCTATATCTAAAGCTTTTTTCTTTTCATCTGATATCATAAATCTTCCTCCTAAAACGTTTCAAACATTTGTTCAAAAGTATTTTACTATCAAAATTTACTTTTGTCAAGTATAAAATTGAAATTTAAATAATAAAATAAAATGGGTAATTAAAAATTTAACTACCCATATTTTTTTAAACTAACATATCATTAGAAGTATCTGTAAGTATACCTTCTAAATTTGAATTAATCATATTTATCATTGTATCAGGGGCTGCTATGTAATTTCCTTGAACATATCTTACTCCTAAATTTTGTAATGTATTTAATTCCTCTCTAGTCTCAACACCAACAGCTATTATATTAGTTTGTTTTCCAATACAAAAAGTTACTAGTTCACTAATGAATTTTTGCTTTTCTTCATCTTTATCTATGCCTCTTATAAATGTCATATCAGGTACTAAATAATCAACATCTAAAGAATTAATATCCCTTACTCCTAAAGTTCCCATTCCAAAATCATCTAAAGCAACATAACCTCTATTTTGATGTATTAAATTAATTGTATCTTTAATGCTAGTAATATCTTGTCTTTCATAATTATGGAATGAAACTGTAACTTGTCCATTTCTCATAAAGTCATAAATTCTAGGCTTATTTACATATTTATTATAACTTGCCAAATCAACATTCGCAAAAACAAGTTTTGACTCTTTTGCATGCATAGAATTAAAACTTGAAATAGCATTGATGAATAGAATTTGTTGTAACTTATCATATTGTTCTAAATTTTTAGCATAGTTTAACATCTCTACTATAGTAATGTTACTTTCTTCAATACCAGTAAAAGTTTCATAACCACAAACAAGTTTTGTTTGTAAATCTATCACTGGTTGATATTTAACTAAAATGCCTTTTTTAGAAATAGCATTATCTACCATATTTTTTAATTTTAAAGATCTTATATTTCCATCGCCTTCACTGTCTAATTTTACATCTACATATTCACCAGAATCAGTAACTTGAGCTATTGGTTCTTCAGTTGTTTTTACTGCTGACTGACCATTATTAATTCCGACATTATACGAAAAGTATGAATTCAAGAACTCAACATATTTCTTCTTTGTTATTTTAAATTTATTATATACATCTATGCACTTTGCCCTTGCATCAGCCTCTTTTACATCTATTAGCATAAAGAATAGTTCCTTATTATTCTTTAGTTCTGAAGCCAAGAACTTTAAGTTATCAAATATTACTTCCCCTTCATTTAAGTATCTATCATGATATTTTATTAGTGTTAAAATTATTTCTTTTTCTTCTTCAGTAAATGTAAATCTTGGCAAAATATCTTTGGCTAGTTCCACTGACTTATCATCATGCCCAGCAAAACTTTCACTTCCATCATCATTTACTATTTTAACATATGGTTTTCCAATATCATGTAAAAACATAGTCCATTTTAAGATTTTTCTTTGCCAATCTCCAATTGGTAAATCAGTACTTCCAACATACTCTATCGTATACAAAATATGCTTAAAAACACCATATCTGTGATAAGCATTATTTTGTTGGCAGTTTATTACATTTTCGCCAAATTGATTTTTAGCATAAAACTCTGGAAAATGCTTCAAAAAAATTGGATCTTGACTTACTCTTGTAAGAATAAATCCTACATTTTCCTCACTTAAAATACTTGTATATATTTTAGTTAATTGTTCTGGATCATTGTCATACATATACAAACTACTTATTATTTTTCTTACTCTGGCTTCCTCTTTAGCAAACAATATATCCGCGTCTATACTATTTGTATCACTATTATTCATCATATCAACCATTGTCCTCCATCTTATTTTAATATTACCATATAATGAAACTTTAAACAACAATTATTAAATTATTTTTTGATTTTAAAAAACTTTTAAAAAAAATTAGCACTATTTTTTAGTATTTATGTTGACATTTTAGCTAATTAAATGTATAATATATGGGTATCGTATAGCGATTTCGAATAAACCCCGGAAATGTTCGATGTTGCTTTAGTTTAAATTTAGGAGGATATTTATAATATGAATAATACTACACATAGCGTAAAAGCTAAAGAAATTGAAAAAAAATGGTATATTATAGATGCTGATTCAAAGCCACTTGGTAGAGTTGCTTCTGAAGCTGCAAAACTATTAAAAGGAAAACACAAACCTACATACACTACAAATCTTGATTGTGGTGACAATGTAATTGTTATAAATTCAGATAAAATGATTTTAACTGGAAATAAATTAAATCAAAAAATGTACAGACATCATTCTGGTTATATTGGTGGAATGAAAGAAACTCCTTATAAAGATTTAATGGCAAATTCTTCTGATAAAGCTTTATTATTAGCTGTTAAAGGAATGTTACCAAAAAATTCTTTAGGTAGACAAATGCTTACAAATATTAGAGTATTTAAAGGTGCAGAGCATACTCATTCAGCTCAAAAACCTGAAATGTGGAATTATTAGGAGGAATTAAAAAATGGCAAAGAAAGAATATATTTATGCTACTGGAAAAAGAAAATCTTCTATAGCAAGAGTTAATATTATTCCTGGAACAGGAAAAATCACAATCAATAAAAAAGATATAAATGAAGTTTATAATCTTGATACATTAAAAGCTGTAATTTTAAAACCTTTTAATGTTACAAACTTAATTGAAAAATATGATGTTGAAGCTACTGTAAAAGGTGGTGGATTCGCTGGTCAAGCTGGAGCAATCGCTCATGGTATTTCTAAAGCTTTAGCTTCTACAGATCCTGAAGTAAGAACTGTATTAAAAAGAAACGGATTACTTACTAGAGATTCAAGAGTTAAAGAAAGAAGAAAATATGGTCTTAAAAAGGCTAGAAAAGCTCCTCAATTCAGTAAGAGATAAGAGATTTTCAATCAACAAATTAAGGAACTCAGAAATGTTAAAATTTCTGAGTTTTTCTTTTATCTAATTTTACTATATCACTTTATTACTGCATTAGTTCTATTTTTGTTTCATCGGTTATATCTTCCATTCCAGATAAATTATAATATGTCTCTGGTATATTTCCTACTATAACAGTTTCTGCTATGGTAATGTCATTTTCAAAGTTTTGTAATGATGAATAAAACGGTGCTATTGTCATTACATTTGTACTAACTTTAAGTATAATCTTATGCCTAGTTTGATTTATACCTGCATCTTCAAATTCTGACATAAACTTAACAGTTATAGTTCCTGAAAGTACATTTTTAACTTTTATTTTTGGCCCATATCCTCCCAATATGTTGCTACCAAATATACTTCCTAAAGGAAAGGTCATTTCAGAATAACATGAATTATTTAATTCATCTTGAATATCTAAAGATATTTTACTTGCAAGTTTATTCATTTGCATAGAATTTGAATTTATAGATTTTACATTTCCGTTATTATCCTGTTTTATCGTAACTAATGTATCGTAATCAATATCCACCATATTTTTTTCAACAGCTCGATTTGTAACAAGTAAAGCTGTGGTTCTCGCTTTATACTCACATAGTTCTTTAACTGTTGGCTCTATCCTTTTCATTAGAATAAAATACAAAAATATTATTATAATAACAAATATAAAAAGAGAGACAAACGCCTTTTTATTAAAACGCATTTGTCTTAAAGTTAATTGGTAATACTTTAATCTCAAAATATTTCTACCTTATTATAAATATCTTTTGGCCAACATCAATTACATTTTCATCTACTATATTATCATTTGTTTGCAAAATTTTATCAACACTTGTTTTATACTTTTTAGCTATAGACCATAAAGTGTCGCCTTTTTTTACGATATAAATATTCATACTATCAAGATTAACTACTTCCATATCATTTTCTTCTAAATTATCTATAACATTTATACTACTAACATTTTCTATTATAGCAATTAATTTAAAACTAGCCCTCACTTCTACATCTGTTCCATTTTGTGTTACATTTATATTTATGTCTCTTATATCGGGAATTATTTTTGAATTTTGAGATACATTATCCAAATTTATATTCTCATTTACTAGTACATCTACTACTTTACTTTCTAATTCTAAACTATCTAGATTTATATAAAATAGTGTTACTTTTGCATTGCCAGACAGTTTTATCATATTTGAATTTATTTCATAATTTATATAACTTGGATCAAAGCTATAATCTACAAGTCTTGCATTAGATGATAATATATTTGATATATTTTCTTTTAAATCAATATTTTTCATTATTTTGTTTGTACTGGTAACGACATCAAAATTAGTTCTATCATATTTTAAATCATGTGCTTGACTATAAAAATCTTCAACATACTCTACTTCATCTTCTTCGTACATGCTAATACATGCTTCTATTTGATATTCAACTGTGATTGTTTTTGTAGTAGTTATTTCATTATTAATTCTTATATCAAAATCTTTTATTATATAATTTATATCATACTTTGATTTATCATTTATATTTTCAAGTTCAATCATTGCAGAAAAAGGAACCGTAACTTTCACACTTTTAACCATGTTATCTTTATTTTCAGCTAAATATAATATTTTAACTTCAATATCGCCCTTTGTCATTATTTTGTTATAGCTTTCCTTATACTCAGTATTTATGATATTAGCATCTACTTTTAAAATTTCAAATAAATCTTCAGCGTCACTTGGAAGAACTACATCCTCCTTTGAGGCTATTATACTTCTTTTGAAACACATCATGTTATTAAATCTTTCTCTACACATTTTGCATTCTATTTTATCCTCTGTATCAAATTTATTGACTAAACTGATATTATTCCCTCTTTTAGCCACAACCTTAAATATAACTTCTGTTTTTACAGCTATTTTTCTTTCATTAGGCAAAGAGTGTATTATGTTTTTAACAGATGGTTCTATAGTTATATTCATATCTTTAGTAACTCCTGGAACATTTATTACCTGAGTATATGGATGTGATACATATAGCCCTCTTGTACTAAATTTTTCATCAGCTACTTTATATATTACAAAGTAATTAATCTTTCCATCAATTTTTATTTTATCATTATATACATCAAAATCTGATATGTATGGTGTAACTGATACACTAACTATTTTAACAGCGTCAGGTTTGGTATCTGGAACTATTATATCTTGTTCTATCCATGTACTAACCATATCATTAATAGTTGCACTATTTAAATTTAAATTTTTCCTTTCAGTGTTTATTAACATAAAAAATTCCTCCCTTTTATTTACTAAAATATATTCAACAAAAGGAAATTTATTACATTTATAAGTAACAACTTTTATTTTTTTACATAGTATATAGTAGTTAAATAATAAAACTTATTTAACATAGAAATTTATCTAACTAAAAAGATATAATAATACTATATAATCTCCTTAAACATGTGACTTTGTCACTTTCTACAGTTCTTAATAATTAATGAACTGTAGATTTTTTATATTAATTAAAAAAGAAAAAACTGACAGTTTAAATCCTGTCAGTTTTTTAATTCAACCTCTTTAATAATCGCCTTATTATAATCTAGTATACTTTGGCGTAGAAAAGTCATATCTTGTTATAGCTTCACCATTTGGCAAACTTAGTTCTAAGTTATTTGTTACTAAATCAGTATAGCTATATGATAATTTATTATCAGTTTCGTTTTCCTTAAAAACAAATAAGTTTGTGTATGTACTGTCTATAACGCCTTTTTTATAAATGCATTTATTTCTTCCAATATTTGCTTTAACAAATATTTCTTGTCCTATGTACTCTTCAACATCTTTTCTTACTTTTAATAATGAATCCTTAGAAACCATATTAATCACCTATATGCCCTCTCTCGGACAAATTATAGCATTTTTATCAATACTTGTCAAAATAAGTAATAACTTGATTTTGCTAATTATTTCATTTTTATGTATTTAATCATTTTATAATTCAGCATTTTTATTGCAATTAATCCAAATTAATTTTGCAATTGTTACAATTTAATTAAATATTATTTTCCATTAACAATATATTCAACTGCTCTTTTTAATTGTGTATCTTTATCTCTAGAAACAGTCATTTCATTTTGCTCTTCTTGTGGTAGCTCAACTGTAATGTTTGGTTCTATACCATTTTTATGAATCTCAACACCACTTGGAGTATAATACTTAGAAGTTGTTATAGATAATGCTCCTCTATCTCCTAGTTTTTCAACTGTTTGAACAATTCCTTTTCCAAAAGTTTTTGTACCAATAACAACGCCCTTATTTGTATCTTTAATTATACCAGCTAAAATTTCTGATGCACTAGCACTTCTACCGTTTACTAAAACTACTAGTGGAACATTAATTTCATTTTTATCTGTTGTTCTGTAAACTTTTTCTGTTCCATCTTTATATCTTAATTTTAAAGCATCTCCTGCTGGAACTAATAAATCTGCTATATTTAGTGTTTCATTTACAAGACCACCAGAGTTATTTCTTAGATCTATTATAAGACCATCTACTTTACCGTCGAATTTATCATATTCAGCTTTAAATTGTTTATATATATCATTTTCAAAAGCCCAAATTCTGATATATCCAATATTATTGTCTAAAAGTTCTGATTCAATGTTATTTACAGATATTTTCTTTCTTGTAATTTCTTTTTCAATAACTTCTTCTTGATTTCTTACAATTGTTAATTTTACAGTTGTATTTTCTTCACCTTTAATAGCATCAACACATTCAGAGTAAGTATCAGTATTTACTGTAACATCTCCAACCATTGCTATTATATCGCCTATTTTAAGCCCTGCTTCTTGAGCTGGACTATTAGGCATAATTCCTAAAATAATAATTCCTTTTGTTTCTTGGTCATATGAAATGTGAACTCCTATGCCGCTATATTGTTCTGTTCCAGCAACAAGCATTTCTTGATATTCTTCCTCTGATATATATCTTGTATAAGGATCATCTGTAGCATCTGCCATTCCACTTATTGCACCATCAACTAGCTTATCAATATCTTGATCTTCAATATGATTTTCCATAATTCTATTTAGTGCCATATTAATTCTGTTTAATGCCACTGCATTCTCACCATATGAAGCAGATAACTTGCTATCATCAGTTAAAAATTTAGGTGCAACAATGATAACTAAAGCCCATATCAATGCAGCTGAAATAACTACAATTAGTACTCCTGATAAAACATTTGTTGCCAATTTTGATTTATCTATCTTAATTTTTTGTTTTTCTTCCATAAAAATTATCTCCTTCTAAAACAATTTTATTATATATTAAAACAAAATATTAGTCAATTTAATTTATTACAAAAAAACATTTTATTGTGCAATACTCAAAAAAAGTCAATTATTGCTTGACATATTTAATAATATATTGTATAATTTAAAGGTAATTTCAGAAATACTTATTACAGCAATAACAAGTATTTCCCACTGGAAGGAGGGAAACAAAATGCCAGGAATTAAAATTAAAGATAATGAAAGTTTAGACAATGCACTAGCTAGATTCAAAAAGCAATGTGCAAAATATGGCGTGCTTGCTGAAATTCGTAAGAGAGAACATTATGAAAAACCTAGTGTAAAGAGAAAAAAGAAATCAGAGGCAGCTAGAAAAAGAAAACATTAATATATTGAAAATAATTAATTGTATTAATATAGAAAACCAGTACATAAGTACTGGTTTTATTATTTTGCATATATTCTTCTTTTTAAATCTTCCAATGAGAATTTTTTATACTCCCCAAGGGCAATATCTTTAGGCTCAAAATTTCCTATTGCAATCCTTTTTAGCTTAACTACTCTTTTATTTATAGCTTCAAACATCCTTCTTATTTGCCTATTTTTTCCTTCAGCAATACTTATCGAAACTACATTCTTTTTTATTTTTTTTACAACAGCCTTTTTAGTTATATACCCACCAATGTCAATGCCGTTTCTTAAAGTTTCGATTTCACTATCAGAAACATCATAATTTAACTTTGCAATGTATGTTTTAAATAATTTATTTCTCGGATGCATAAGTTCATTAGCAAATTCACCATCATTTGTAAGTATTATAATTCCTTCTGTATCCATATCTAGTCTTCCTACAGGAAATACTCTTACATTTTCATTTATTAGATCCATTATGCAATTTCTTTCAAATTGTTCATTACTTGTTGTAATATACCCTTTAGGTTTATTTAGTACCAAGTAAACTTTTTCTTCTTCTATGCTTATTTTTTTACCATCTAAAGTAACCACATCATCTTGTCCAACTTGTGTAGCTAAGTCAGTTACTTTTGAACCATTTAAATATATTTTTCCTTGATTAATATACTCTTCGGCTTTTCTTCTAGAACATACTCCAGAACTTGCAATATATTTATTTATTCTCACTACTATCTCTCCTTAAATAGATTTTTCTTTATTTTCTAAAGTCTTTAGCAAATTTTCAAATTCCTCTGGCAAATCAGAAGTAAATTCCATATACTTATTGCTAGTTGGGTGATTAATTCCTAAAGTTTTTGCATGCAACATTTGTCCTTTTATTTTATAGTTTTTATCCGGTTTCGAATATACTTCATCCCCTAATAAAGGATGCCCTATATACGACATATGTACTCTAATTTGATGTGTTCTTCCAGTTTCTAATGTTGCCTTTACTAATGTTAAATTAGAATTATAATATCTTTTTAATACTTCTATATGTGTTATGGCTTCTCTACTATTTTTATAAGTTACAGCCATTTTCTTTCTATCTTTTGGATTACGTCCGATTGGAAGATTTATATCAAGCTTATCTTCTTTTATAATTCCTTTTACTAAGGCAATATACTCTCTTTTTAAGTTATGAATTTTAAAGTCGCCAGATAGCTTTTTATGAGCTTTATCGTTTTTAGCAACAACTAATATACCACTTGTATCTTTATCGATTCTATGTACAATTCCAGGCCTTATAACGCCATTTATTGAAGATAAGTTTTCTCCATGTGAATTCATCAAAGCATTAACTAAAGTGCCTGTATAATTTCCTACTGCAGGATGGACCACCATTCCTTTTTTCTTGTTTACAATTATTATATCATCATCTTCATATAAAATATCTAATTTTATATCTTCTGGTAACACATTTAGTACTGTATCTTCCACATTTTCCACAGATATAATATCATTTAGTTTTAACGAATATCCAGATTTAACTTTTTTATTATTGACTAAAACTTTACCATCATCAATTAGCTTTTTTATATAACTTCTAGTTTTGTCCAATATTACTTCAGACAAATACACATCTAATCTTTTTGATACACTATTTTCATCTATTTTATAATACGTATTGTTATCCATTTTTACTCCTAAAAAAATACAAGTATATTTTATCAAAATATGCTTGTATTTTCAATATATATATTAAATTATGTAGACTTTTTTTCTTTTATTTTCTTTATTAATGTTATTTTTGTTCCTTGTCCAGCAACTGAATCTATTAAAATTTCATCCATAAAACTCTCCATTATAGTAAAACCCATTCCCGCATGTTCCATCTCTGGTTTTGATGTATACGCTGGTGTTGTTGCAAGTTCTATATCTTCAATTCCTACTCCAGTATCCTCAACTATAATTTTTATAATATCATATTCATCTTGAATTATATATGCCTCTACTTTAACGTTTCCTTTATTATATTCATCATATCCATGTTCAATAGAATTAGTAACTGCCTCTGATACAGCTGTTTTTACATCCATAAGTTCATCAATTGTAATATCCATATTGGATATAAAAGTAGCAATAGCCACCCTTACTACAGAAACATTATCTAAAACAGCTTTTATATCTAATTTTAAATAATTTTGTTCCATATTATATACTCCTCATTTCAATATTCTTAGCAACATTTGAAAGCTCTAAAACTCTTCTAATACTGCTACTTGGATTAATAATAGTCATCTTAGAATTTAATAATTTAAGCAAATTATATCTTCCAATTAAAAGTCCTATTCCGCTACTATCCATAAATTTTACTTTACTTAGATCAACTGTAAATTCCTCCGGTTGATATCTCATAATATATCCATCTATTAAAGTTCTTAATCTCTTACAACTTTTCATATCTAACTCTTCATCCAAATTAATATTTAAATTTCCATTATCATATGTATATTTCATATACTCCACCTCGAACTTAGTATAGCATAAATCAAACTCGAAGTTTGTAGAATTTAAACAAAAGTAAAAAAAAAGCCCAGAAAATTAATTCTGGGCTTTTCAAATCTATACTAAGAGGGAATTTAATTACTGGAAGTTACCATCTTTGTAATAGTAACTAGTTTCTGAACCAGCTGAATTTGTTACTTTTACATAACAATTATTCGGGTTAGAAACGTTAAACTTAAATGTCTTGCCAAGTGAGTTTGCTGCGGTTTTAGAAGTTAAGTAATAACCTCCGATTTCATCCGATCCATCCATAAAGGAAAGGTCAAATGTATCAGACTCACTTCTCAAATAAACTGATACTACCAGGCATCCTGTTGAAGAGTCGTACTCCCACGCTACTTTAGGTGGATTCATAGGCTCTGGATCAAAACCATCATTATTCTGTGCTGTCGTCGTTGTAGTTGTAGGCTTTGGTGCCGGACGAGTTGTTGTTGTCGATGTTGGTTTCGAAGTAGGGCGAGTTGTTGTGGTTGTAGGCTCAGTAGCTGGACGACTGGTCGTAGTTGTAGGTTCAGTTGTTGGAGTGGTTTCCTTTCTAGTAGTAGTTGTTGTTTCTCCGCCTCCGTTTCCACCGCGTGTGGTTGTTACTTCCTCTCTTGGAGAAGTGGTAACTGGTGCTGTGGTAACTGCTGGAACATCATTATTATCATAGATAATAGTGGTATTGTTGTTGGTTACATTCGAACTTGCCTCTGCTCTTGCTTCTGCTCTTGCTGTTACAGTTGCAGGGTAAGTTGTGGAATCTTTCTTCTTTACAACAACTTCTTCAGAATCTTTTCCATTGTTGTTTACATCTGAGTTGTGATTTCCAATGAGCATTCCGCTTATAGTGTTGTAATCACCAACAAGTGCTACGTATGTGAGTTCATTACTCTGCTTATTGTCATTCTGACCATAAACAAAATTAAATGTTGCACCTTCCTCAACAGTAATGTCGCCAATTGTGATATCTCCGTTGTAGCTGTTTGATGCGCTTACTGAATTGATCTGATGAATGCCGGTCCAATACTTGTAGTACTCACATTCTTCTGAACAGAAGATTCCGTATACTGTATTCTCGGACTGAAATTCATTGTCAAGATTTCCTTCAGAATCCTTGTGACATGTGCACACAAAACCAAGATCTTCAACCTCATCTTCCGATGTAGTCGATACTGTAGAATTGTTAGAGCTTGCACTCTTCTTTGTTGCTTTCTTTCCTTCCTTCTGTGAAAGAGCACTTGTGCCAATAGCCATAACAGCTATAAGAGCAATCAAAACGATAACTATAACTGCACAAATAGCAATTCTTTTTCTCCGCTTCATAATTAAGAATTTGTTCATAAATCATTCTCCTTTTAATATACAATGTTGACTATTTTTTCGTAATATATATATAAAGCTTTTTCTTCAATGATCCCCTCATAATCATAAAAGGTTAAAGCCTGTAAAAATTATTTAAACAGGATAGTATAATCCTATACTATCATTATAACATATTTACATAAAAATGTCAAATAAAATTCAAAATAGCAACAATTAATTTTACATAAAAAAAGAGAGCAGCTTTTAAGCTGCTCTCTTGAGGGGAATATAGTCATT
>CAJLBR010000031.1 GCA_905204915.1 uncultured Clostridium sp. | reverse complement strand
TGTTGTTTTTATTGATGCTGCAAAAGGACAATATTTAGTATTTTTAGAAAATGCTATTAGACTTGTAAAAAATGGCGGCGTTATAGTAGCTGATAATGTATTATTTAAAGGAAGAGTATTATCAGATTATAACGAACATAAACATAGAACTGCAGTAAATAGATTAAGAACATATTTGAAATTAATAGAAGAGGATGAAAGATTAAATTCAACAGTTATAAATATCGGTGATGGGGTAGCAATAAGTATTGTAAATAAGGACAAATAACATAGAATTTGTCGAATATTTTGAGATTTTTTTATTAAAGTATTTACAATATTGTAATGTTTATGCTATAATCAAAATATATTAACATAAGGAGTGATTATGATGTTTTGTAAAAATTGTGGAAAAGAAATTGAAGATGGAAAGGAATTATGTGATGTTTGCGCAGCTTCTGCTAATACAACAACTGCAGAGCCAGAAATAGCTCAACAAGTTTATACAAATGGTGAAGCTCAAGACACAACAACAACAACAACTACTACTACAACTACTGAAAGTACAACTACTCAAACTACTCAAAATCCAGAAGCTAAATCTAAATTAGTAGCTGGACTACTAGGAATTTTCTTAGGTTCTTTTGGTGTTCATAACTTCTATCTTGGATATACTGGAAAAGCTATAGCACAAGTATTAATAACTGTACTTACATGTGGAATAGGTGCTGCAGTAACTAGTGTTTGGGGATTAATAGAAGGAATCCTAATTCTAACAGGTAGCATCAATACTGATGGTAAAGGAAATCCATTAAAAGACTAATAATGAATAGAATTAAAAGTATACTAGTATTATTTATTATAATACTAGTATTTTCTTTAATTTTTATAATAAAAATTCCAATGCCATGTTTAATTGAAAAGGCTACTGGAATAGATTGTCCATCATGTGGAATTACAAGAAGCTTTTTATGTATTTTTAACTTAGATTTTTACGGAGCATTTAAATATAATATTTTTGGCATACCACTCTTTATTTTTTCAGTAATTAGTGTTGTTATATTAATAATAGATAGTATATTTAACACAGATAAATCCTTTGAACTTTTAAATAAATTATTTTCTTCAAAATGGTTTATTATAATTATGGCAATTTTAATAATTGTTAGTACAATAAAAAATAATTTGACTTTATAGCCTAATATAGTGTAAGATATATGTAGAGGTTTTTATATATGAGAAACGAAAGATTAGAAGAAGCAAAGCAATATTTTATGAATTCAAATATAGCAAATTTGGTGTCAGAAGACAAAATAGATAAAGCTATAGATAATTCATATGTTTGCGGTTCTGAAAAGGAATTATATGATTTATATCAAAGTAAAACAGGAACTGAATATGATGGAACTTTAAAAGGATTTAATAATGGAAGTAAAAATTACTTCCCACCAGACTTTACACCTCATGCTGCAATTCATGAAACACTTCATACTTTATCTAGTACTTTTAATGAAGAAGGTAGAAGATTAGTAAACGGTATAGAAGTAAAAGATACAGTTTTTGGAAGATTTGTAAATGAAGGTCTTACGGAATATTTAACAACTAAAATATGCAATGAACCGCCTGAAGCATATTCAATTGAGGTAAGATTTTTTAAGAATATAGATGAAAATTTTTCAAAATATTTTGAAAGTGATATGGCACTTGAGGACATGTATATAAACAATAAAACGGATATGCTAAAGGAATTTGTAAATTTATCACTTAATAAAGAAGATATTAATTTTGATGATATATGTAATAATTTTTTATTCTATGATCAAGAAAAAATGGACAGTATTGCTGGCAAAATAAATAAAGGTTCTAAGAAAATATTAAAAAGAAGAGAATTTGATAAAAAGCATCCGACTTTATCAAAAATCAGAAATAAGCTATTTAAAAAGGATGCTAATTTGATGCTAGATACTCCTAAAGAGGATGAAAAATTTAAAAATGAAGTAAGTCAAAATAAAATGATAGATGACTTAAAATCAGGGGTTTATTCTCCTGAAGAAATTAATTATAATTCCAAGACAGAAAGAGAAAACTCAAGAGAAATTGATGAAAATTTTCTGGAATAGAAAAATTTAGTTTAAGTATTGAAAAAAATTTCAATTTATTATAATATATTATTGGTATAAAACAAAAGAAAAGAGGGAATATATGAATATAACATTTTGCGGTGCTGCAAGAACTGTTACTGGTTCTTGTCATTTAGTAGAAGCTGCGGGTAAAAAATTTTTGATAGATTGTGGTATGTTTCAAGGAAAACTTACAGATCAAATGTTAAATTATGAGGATTTTCCATTTAATATAAATGACATAGATTTTGTCATATTAACACATGCACATATAGATCATAGTGGTAGAATTCCAAAATTATATAAACAAGGATATACAGGGGTAATATATGCTACAAATGCAACTATGGATCTTTGTTCAATAATGCTTGCTGATAGTGGTCACATTCAAGAAAAAGAAATAGAATGGGTAAACAGAAAAAGAATGAGAGCTGGTAAAAAACCAACTGATCCAATGTATACTGCTCAAGATGGTTTAGATTCTATGAAATTATTTAAAGGACTAGATTATAATGAAGAAGTTGTAATAAATGAAAATCTTAAATTTAAATTAATTGATGCTGGTCATATGTTAGGCTCTAGTATAGTTGAACTATATATAACTGAAGATGGAAAACAAGAAAAAGTTGTATTTACTGGAGATTTAGGAAACAAAAATATGCCTATTATAAATGATCCAACTTATATAGAAGGTGCAGATCATGTTATAATGGAATCTACATATGGTGACAGGCTTCATGGTGAAATAAAAGATCAATCTGCTGAATTTATTGATATAATATTTAAAACTATTGAAAGAGGTGGAAATCTAATTATACCATCATTTGCGGTTGGTAGAACTCAAGAACTTTTATATGAACTTAATAAGTATTCAGGATTAAAGGGAATTAAAGAAAAACTAGCTAAAATACCAGTTTACGTAGATAGCCCTTTAGCAATTAATGCTACTAAAATATTTGAAGAAAATCCAGAGTATTATGATGAAGATGCATTAAGATATTTATTAAAGGGTGATAATCCATTAGATTTTCAAAATTTACATTTTGCTGCAACATCTGAAGAATCAAAAGCATTAAATGAAGATGGAATTCCAAAAATAATAATTTCTGCTAGTGGTATGTGTGAAGTTGGTCGTATAAAACATCATTTAAAACATAATTTATATAGACCAGAATCAACTGTACTATTTGTTGGTTATCAAGCAGAAGGAACTTTAGGAAAGAAAATATTAAGTGGTGAAAGACTAGTAAAAATATTTGGTGAAGAAATTGCTGTAAATGCAGAGATCAGATATTTAGATGCCTTTTCAGGACATGCTGATAAAAATGGATTATTAGAGTGGATAGACAAGATGGATAAAAAGCCAAAGAATATTTTCTTAGTTCATGGTGAATATTCTAGTCAATTAGCTCTTAAAGATGCATTATGTGAAAGATATGATACCAAAGTAGTAATACCAAATCTAGAAGAATCTTATGATATTGATGGAAACATATTAGAAGCTAAATTTAAATATAATTCTGCTAGATTTGATATATTAGAAACACTTTCTTACTTAAAAGAAGGTGTGGATGAGATGACAAATTCTGTAAAATCTGAATTAAAGAATAATCTTGATAGTGATGCACTTGCTGATATCATGGAAAAATTACAGGAGGTTAAAAAATCTCTTTCAAATCTAAAAAAATAGTAGATTAAAATATTAGGTAAATATTAAGTAGGTACTGAAAAGTATCTACTTTTTTTGAGCTTGACATGTATGTTATAATCTATTAGAAAGTTTAAACAAACCACATAATAATTTAGGAGGTAGTAAAGTGAAAAAGATTGATAGTTTTACGGTAAATCATTTGAAGCTTTTAAAAGGTGTTTATGTATCGCGTGTTGATACAGTTGGAAACGAATCTGTAACAACTTACGATATTCGTATGAAAGCTCCAAATAAAGAAGAAGTGATGGATACAGCAACAGTACACACAATTGAACATATTGGAGCTACTTACTTAAGAAACGATGAGAAATATGCAGACAAAGTAATATACTTTGGCCCAATGGGATGCAGAACGGGATTTTATCTTATCTTGAAGGGAAACGAAACATCAAAGTCAGTTGCACTAGGAGTTGTAAAGAACATGTTTGAGTACATTAGAAAGTATGTTGGAAAAATTCCTGGTGCTGATCCAAGATCTTGCGGTAACTATACAGACATGGATTTAAGTCAGGCAAAACTGGAGGCTGAAAAATATATAAGCGAAGTTTTGAATAATTCTACTGATGCAAACTTTAATTATCCGAAATAAAAAAATACTCTTAAATATTGTGGATTCATAATATTTAAGAGTATTTTTTTCTTGAAAAAAGTTTTGATTTAGCTTATAATAAAAATGAAAAGAGGAAAAAATGGAAAAGATTATAGAAATATTAAGTAAAGAATTAGAAGTAACTAAAAAACAAATAGAAAATACTATTAAATTAATTGATGAAGGAAATACAATACCATTTATAGCAAGATATAGAAAAGAAGTAACTGGTAATTTAGATGATGAAACGCTAAGAAATCTAAATGAAAGACTTACTTATTTAAGAAATTTAGAAACAAGAAAAGCTGAAGTAAAAAGACTTATTGATGAGCTTGGAAGTTTGACAGAAGAAATAGAAAAAAATATTGATAATGCTGTAACTTTAAGTGAAATAGAAGATATTTACAGACCATTTAAACCTAAAAAAAGAACTAAAGCTACAATAGCAAAAGAAAAAGGACTTGAAGGGCTTGCTATGGCTATTTTAAAGCAAACTAAAAAGTATTCTTCTTTAGAAGAACTTGCAAGTGGTTATATAGATGAGGCAAAGGGTGTATCTTCCATAGAAGAAGCAATTAGTGGAGCTAAGGATATAATAGCAGAGATAATATCTGATGAACCTTATTATAGAAAAAAGATAAGACAAATATCTTTTAGAACCGGAAAAATAGAAACTACTGCAGTTAATAAAGACGAAAGTACAGTATATGATATGTATTATGATTTCTCAGAAAATATAAATAAGATACCATCTCATAGAATACTTGCTATTAATAGAGGAGAAAAAGAAGAAAAAATAAAAGTAAAAATAACAGTTTCAGATGAAGAAGTATTAGCATTTCTTGAAAGCAAAATTATTCATGCAGAAAATATTTATAGTCAAACATTAAAAGAAACAATAGAAGATTCTTACAAGAGACTTATTAAGCCATCTATGGAAAGAGAGATAAGAGCAGATTTAAAAGAAAAAGCAGATGAAAAGGCAATAAAAGTATTTGGCGTTAATGTAAAAAATCTTCTTATGCAAGCACCACTTAAAGATATGGTAGTAATGGGATTTGACCCTGCCTATAGAACTGGGTGTAAAATAGCAATAATAGATGAAACAGGAAAATTACTTGATTATACCACTGTATATCCTACTGAACCTCAAAACGATGTTAAAGGTGCTACAACAAAATTATTAGAACTTATAGAAAAATATAATGTAGGAATAATTTCTATAGGAAATGGTACTGCTTCAAGAGAATCAGAAAAATTTGTGTCTGAACTTATAAAAAAGGCTAAACACAAAGTATATTATACTATTGTAAGTGAAGCTGGTGCTAGTGTTTATTCGGCATCAAAACTTGCAACAAAAGAATATCCAGATATAAATGTATCAATAAGAGGTGCTATTTCAATAGCTAGAAGACTTCAAGATCCACTTGCTGAACTTGTAAAAATAGATCCAAAGTCTATAGGAGTTGGACAATATCAGCATGATGTAAACCAAAAAAGATTAGATGAGTCATTAACTGGAGTAGTAGAAGATGCTGTAAATACAGTAGGGGTTGATATAAATACAGCAACTCCATCACTTCTTTCTTATGTTTCTGGTATAAATCAAACTGTATCATCAAATATAGTAAAATATAGGGATGAAGTTGGAAAATTTACAAGTAGAAAAGAAATTTTGAAAGTTCCTAAATTAGGAAAAACTGCTTTTGTACAATGTGCAGGATTCTTAAAGGTGCCAGAATCTAAGAATATTTTGGATAATACTATGGTTCATCCAGAATCATATGCTTTTGCTGAAGGCTTAATTGAAGATTTAGGTTATGATATAAAGAAGATGAAAAAAGAAGATTATGTGGAGTTTGTAAAAAAACTAGATATGATTGATGTTGCTAAAGAGGCAAATAAACTTAATGTAGGAGAACTTACTCTACAAGATATAGTAAAAGAATTAAAAAAGCCTGGAAGAGATCCCAGAGAAGATATGCCACAAATTATACTAAAATCAGATGTTCTAAAAATTGATGATTTAAAAGTAGACATGGTATTATCTGGTACTGTTAGAAATGTTACTGCTTTTGGAGCATTTGTAGACATTGGAATAAAAGGAGATGGACTAGTTCATATTTCTGAGCTTAGTGATAAATATGTTAGAGATCCGATGGAAGAAGTAAGTGTAGGCGATATTGTAAAGGTAAAAATTATTAAAATAGATAAAGATAAAAATAAAGTTTCTCTTTCAATGAAAGGATTAAATTAGGGTGATATTATGGAGTTTATGGATAAAATAAAAGATTATTTAGCTTCTCCTGCTGTAACAGTAATTGTTGGTGCAATAGTAGCTTTTATAATAATTAGATTTATTTATAGAAAGATATTTAAGAAAAATAGCGTAAGACTTGTTATTAGTGTAATAACAGTTTGTATTATCATATTTCTAATTGTACTTAATATATTAAAATACTTTGAGGGTGCTGGACAAGTTTATCTTAGTGATGATATGAATTACGTTTATGGTAAGGTAGTATATGTTGATCCTGTTGGCTTAGATATAAAAATTAATTCCGTTAGAACAAACTTAAAAAAGGGCGGAAGCGGTGAAATTACAGGAGAAATGACAGCACTTGTAAAAGTAGCTTATAATAATAAGGCAGTAGATGAAAAAATAACGTTAAAGGATATTAAAACTGGTGATTATGTATATCTTATAACAACATCAGAGGAGGCTGTAAAAGGAAAAGTTCCAGTAAAACTAATTTTAAAACAGTCTAAAAGTTCGATATTTTCAATATTATTTAATGAAAGAACTAATTAGAAAATAAGACTTCCAATTTATAATTGGAAGTTTTTTCTTGCCACAAACGCTTGTTTTATTTAGCCGAAAATGATATAATAAGTATGGAGTGATAGTATGAATGATAAAATAATTATAAAAGGAGCAAAAGAACATAATTTAAAAAATGTTGATATAGAAATTCCAAGAAATAGTTTGGTAGTGTTTACTGGACTTTCTGGTTCTGGTAAATCTTCACTTGCTTTTGATACTATATATGCTGAAGGACAAAGGAGATACGTAGAATCACTTTCTTCATATGCTAGACAATTCTTAGGACTTATGGAAAAACCTGATGTAGAGTTGATTGAAGGGCTTTCACCAGCTATTTCTATAGATCAAAAAACTACTTCTAAAAATCCAAGATCAACAGTTGGAACTGTAACTGAGATATATGATTATTTAAGACTTTTGTATGCAAGAGTAGGAATACCTCATTGTCCAAATTGTGGTAAGAGGATTAGAAAACAAACAGTTGATGAAATAGTTGACAAAGTTTTAGAGTATGAAATTGGGACTAAAATTATGATTATGGCCCCAGTTGTCAGAGGTAAAAAAGGCGAACACGTTAAGCTTTTAGAACAAGCTTTAAAAGATGGATATATTAGAGTTAGAGTAAATGGAGAAATTGTTGATTTAGGAGATGGTATTCCAGAACTAGATAAACAAAAGAAAGATAATATTGATATCGTTATTGATAGAATTGTAATAAAAGAGGGCATAAGAAAAAGACTTGCTGATTCTATAGAACTTGCAATGCACGCTGCTAACAATCTAGTTATTGTTGGAAAAATTGATTCCAATGAGGAGATAATGTATAGTGGAAATTATGCATGTCCAGATTGTAATATAAACATTGAAGAGCTAACTCCTAGAATGTTCTCATTTAACAGTCCATTTGGTGCATGTCCAGATTGTACAGGGCTTGGAGAACTTTTAAAAATTGATCCAGAAAAAATAATGCCAGATAAAGAAAAAAGACTTAATGATTTAACTGCAATAAAATGTTGGAATGGAAGTACTATGGATAGTGTAAGTTCAATGTATATAAGGGGACTTTGTGAGCATTATAAAGTAGATCCTAATACTAAATTAAAGGATTTGCCTAAGAAATTTATGAAAGTTTTACTATATGGTTCAGATGGTGAAAAAATACAATTTCAACATATTACTAGAACAATGGTTAGAAACTTTGAATCTGAATTTGAGGGAATAATAAATGCTTTAGAAAGAAGATTTAGTGAAACAAAATCTCCTGGAATGAAAGCTTATTATGAATCTTATATGTCAGCTAGTCACTGTACATCATGTGACGGAGCTAGATTAAAAAAAGAAAGTTTAGCAGTTACTATTGGTGGAATCAATATATACGAACTTTGTAATAAAAATATACTAAAAATAAAAGAGTTTATAAATACAGTATATGAGACAAAATTAAATAAAAAAGATCATATGATTGCAGAACAAATTGTAAAGGAACTTAATTCTAGATTACAATTTTTAATTGATGTAGGACTTGAGTATTTAACACTTTCACGTAGTGCAGGTTCTCTTTCTGGTGGTGAGGCTCAAAGAATTAGACTTGCAACTCAAATAGGATCAGGACTTACAGGTGTACTATATATACTAGACGAACCAAGTATTGGACTTCATCAAAGGGATAATGAAAAACTTTTAGGTTCATTAAAGAAAATGAGAGATCTAGGTAATACTTTGATTGTAGTAGAACATGATGAGGATACTATGAGAGAATCTGATTTTATAGTAGATATTGGTCCTGGCGCTGGTGTTCATGGTGGAAATATTATTTTTGCTGGAAAACCTGAGGATATTTTAAAGTCAGAAGATTCGCTAACTGGAAAATATTTGAGTGGCAGATTAAAGATTGAGGTACCTAAAAAACGTAGAAAACCAACAAACGGATACATAGAAATTAAAGGTGCAAAAGAACACAATTTAAAAGATATTGACGTTAAGTTTCCAGTTGGTACTTTTAATTGTGTAACAGGAGTTTCTGGAAGTGGTAAATCTACACTTGTAAATGAAATATTATATAAATCATTTGCAAAAAAGATTAATAAGAGTAATGTTGTACCGGGAAAACATAAAAAAATATTAGGTGCAGACAAAATAGACAAGATTATAAATATTGATCAATCTCCTATAGGTAGAACACCTAGATCAAATCCAGCTACATATACTGGTATGTTTGATCCAATAAGAGATTTATTTGCTGCAACATCTGAAGCAAAAGCTAGAGGATATAGTAAAGGAAGATTTAGTTTTAATGTACCAGGTGGAAGATGTGAGGCATGTTCTGGAGATGGAATAATAAAAATAGAAATGCACTTTTTACCAGACGTATACGTACCATGTGAAGTATGTCATGGAAAAAGATATGCTAAAGAAACTTTAGAAGTAAAATATAAAGGAAAGACAATAAGTGATGTACTTGATATGACAGTTGAAGAGGCACTTAAATTCTTTGAAAATGTTACTACCATAAAAAATAAACTTCAAACATTATATGATGTAGGACTTGGTTACATTAAACTTGGGCAACCATCAACTACTTTATCTGGTGGTGAGGCACAAAGAGTAAAACTTGCAACAGAACTTTCTAAAAAGTCTACAGGAAATACTTTATATATCTTAGACGAGCCAACAACAGGATTGCATATGGATGATGTTAATAGATTAATAAAAATATTACAGAGATTAACAGATTCTAATAATACATTAGTTGTTATTGAACATAATTTAGATGTTATAAAATCTGCAGATTATATAGTTGATTTAGGTCCAGAAGGAGGCGATGGTGGTGGAACAATAGTTGCCACAGGAACTCCAGAAGAAATTGCTAAATCAGAAGAAAGTTACACAGGTAAATTTTTAAAGGATATATTAAAAAAATAGAGCCAGAATATTACATTCTGACTCTTTTTTATGTATTTGGTTATATATTAGCAACAGCAGCAACAAAGAACGATTATTATTAAGATAATCCATATACAACAGCAGTTTCCACCGAAGAATCCACAAGAATTTCCGCATCCACATCCACAGTTGTTGTTGCATCCGCATCCGCCGCATCCGCATCTTTCATCCATCATATAGTTCACCCTTTCATTAAGTAATTTTTGCCACCAGGTAATGGCTATGAACTTAGACCTCAAAAAAAGTATCGAAGTTCAGTGGACTAGAAGATTTATCTACACTACATATAAAAAATATAAGAACTAGTACTGCAAACCATATCCACCATGTATCCTTGCACATATATAACACTCCTTTAAGCGTAAGATTAAGAGTAAAGTTTTTTGTTTTTCTTTATTTCTTAATCTTAATATACTATATTCATAATGCGTAAAAAAGTTACCAATAAAATAAAATTTTTATTAGTTTACTACTAAAACAAATTATGGTATAATATTTATATTAGAAAATACGTGAGTTTTGGAGGTATTTATTTGGATAAAAATGATGTTTTGGAACTAGAGATAATTGATAATGGAATGAACTTTGAAGGAATTGCTAAACATGAAGATAAGGTTATATTTATACCAGAAGTAATTTCTGGAGAGAAGGTTAGAGCTAAAATATTAAAGAATAATAAGAAATTTGCCTTTGCAAAGTTAGAAAAAGTGATTATTCCTAGTACATTTAGAGAAGAACCTTTTTGTTCTGTTTTTCATAGATGTGGTGGATGTAGTGCCCAACATATTGATTATGGCATGCAGCTAGTTATGAAGAATAATATGGTTAGATCAGTTCTTAGAAAGGAAAATGTTGAATTTCAAAAATTAAACACTACTGTAGGAATGGGGTTGCCTTTTTATTATAGAAATAAGGTGCAGTATCCAATAAGATTAGATAAAAATGGAAATACTGTAATGGGATTTTATTCTAAAAGGAGCCATCAAGTTATTGAAAATAATTGTTGTTATATTCAAGAACGTGTAATTGATATGCTTGCAAAACAAATATTTGAAAAAATAATTGAATTTAAAATAAAAGGATACGATGAAGAAAAAAATGAGGGCGATGTAAGACATTTGTTACTAAGAAGAGGATATCATACCGGAGAAATAATGGTAATATTTGTTGTTAACAGAGAAGAAATTGTAAAAGAATATAAATTTAAGCAGTTATTAGAATCTGTAAAAAAATTGAATGAAAATATAAAAGGTGTATTTGTAAACATTAATAGCTCTAGCACAAATGAAATACTTGGCGATAAAACAATAAAGATCATTGGAGAGGATTATATTACAGATTTCATTGGAACATATAGGTATTTTATATCACCTAAATCATTCTTTCAAGTAAATACATTGCAGGCTGAAGTACTGTATAATACTTTAAAAGAAAACTTAGAACTAAATGGTAATGAAGTAATATTTGATCTATATAGTGGTGTTGGCTCAATAGGAATATTTTTAAGTGATAAAGTAAGTAAAATATATGGAATAGAAATAGAGAAAACTGCAGTAGAAATGGCAAATTTAAATCTAAAAATAAATGATGTAAAAAATGCTGAATATATTGCTGGAAGTGTAGAAGATAAAATAGAGGAATTTGAAAAAAGAAATATTGCACCAGATGTTATTGTTGTTGACCCTCCTAGAAAGGGATTAGACGATAAAAGTATAGAGTATATTTTGAATTTTAGTCCTAAAAAAATTGGATATGTAAGTTGTAATCCAGCAACTATGGCAAGAGATATAAAAAAATTAAGTGAAAAATATAATACTAAAAAAATTACTCCTGTAGATATGTTTCCACATACAAGTCATGTTGAATGTGTAGCAGTGCTACAATTAAAACAGGACAATTGTATAATCTAGAAAGTAAAAATAAATAAATATATTATAGGAGAAAAAAATGAACTATAAAAAAGAATATAAGAAATATTTAATATCATCAGTTTTGGACACTGCAAATAATAGAATAGCAAGTGCTTCCTTTATTTCTGCTTTTGCTATATATTTGGGTTTATCTGATTTTACATTAGGAATATATGCAGTATTAGATACAATAACAAATATAATTCAGGTTTTTGCAGCACCACTATTTTATAAAATTGGACAATCAAAAAAGGTTGTATTAATAAATTATTCAATATATAGGATTTCTTCAGTTTCTATTGCATTTATACCATTTTTATCAAGTGATATAAACATTAGGACTATATTGTTTTTTTTATTTTCAACAATTTATGCGATTACTGGAGAAATGGGATATATAACTTTTGTTAATTGGAGAATGACTTTAATAAAAAAAGAAGATAGATCTATATTTGCTGCAAAAAGGAATTTTTTAAAAAATACAGTGGTATTGGCTTTTAGTTTAGTTATGGGGATTATTCTTGATAGATTTACAGCAGCGGGATATGAATTGTATGGATTTATGATATTATTTGCAATAGTATTTATCATTGCATTTATAGATATTTCAATTAGAATAAAGACATATAAACCAGATGTGATACAAGAAAAAATTAGCCTAAAAGATAATGTAATTATACCAGCAAAAGATAAAGAATTTAGAAGTGTACTTATAACAGGAGGATTAAATAGATTTGCTTTTGGTATAGGAACAATGTATTTAAATGTTTTCTTATTAAGATACTTAAATATTGGTTATTTATATTACAGTATATTAAATATATTGGTTAATTTGTCAGAGGCTTTTTCTAGTAAATATTGGGGAAACAAATCAAAAAGAAGAAATTGGAAAAAAATTATATTGCCTATGTGTATAATATTTATTATTGTTTTTGCAACTCTATTATTGTTTAATAATCAACAACTATTATATTTATTACCTTTTATTTATATATTGATAGGCTTTGGTAATGCTTCTTATGAAATGTATGATCATATAGCAATATATGAAACTGCTAAAGATAAATTTCAGACTTCTTATGTGACATTTGAAAGATTTGTTGAGGGAATAGTAACAATGATACTTCCGTTATTGTCATATACGATATTCAAAGAAAGTGATAATGCAATAAAAGCAACTTTTGTAATTGCAATATTAAGTTATATAATCTTGTTTATATATTATAAATTAAAAAGGGGGGAATAAAAGTAAGTGTTAGAGTAAAAGTAGAAAATTGATATATACATAATAAACATTCAACAATTAAGAGTATTTATTATGTAGTAGTCAGTTATACCCAAACAGATAAAAAGCAACTATTCATAATTAACGAACACGGCATGTTGAATGTGTAGCGGTGCTTAAACTTAAATAAAGCCTTATATTAAGACGGAAATTAACTGTTCAGTGCCTATTAAAAAAAGCATATTTTTGATAAAAAAACACTAATTTTCATCAAAAAAACAGAAAAAATTTAAGAAGGTTGTTTGAGGAGAATATGTTTCCTCATACCATATTAGGTGGTATGGATTGTATAATTGAAAAAGAAAGGATATGAATTATGTTAGCAAATAGATTAAATTACGGAGATACAATCGGTGTTGTAGGGGTATCTAATAGCTTAGCATTAAATAATAGATTTGATGATTTTAAAAAAGCAGAAAAATTTTTAATTACTAAAGGTTTTAAGATAAAATTTGGAAAATATATAAAAGAAAATTATTATGGCTCATGTGGTACAAGAGAACAAAAAGCAGAAGATTTTATGAATATGTTTAAAGATGATGATATTAAAGCAATAATATGTTTAGAAGGTGGTGAAACTTGCAATACATTTATTGATTTATTAGATTATGAAGAAATAAAAAAGCATCCTAAGATACTGCTAGGTTATAGTGATATAACAGTATTACTTCAAGCTATTTATAAAAAGACAGGATTAATAACTTTTAGTGGGCCGGATTTTCTTTCATTTGGTTTAGACTATGCAGAAGAACAATATAAAGTATTTATAGATGCTTTTATTAACCAAAAATTAGATAGGTTTAATAATGGTACAAAACAATTAATTAAAAATGGTACTGTTGAAGGTAAAATAATTGGTACAAATTTGGCTTGTATGATGTATTTGCTTGGCACAGAATTTTTACCAAATATGGAAAGTAATATATTATTTATAGAAAGTTATAGAACATCTATAAATGAATGCCAAAGAAGATTTGCCCATTTAAAACAATATGGTATATTTGATAAAATAAAAGGAATAGTGATTGGTTATAATTATGATTTACAGAAAGATGAAAGTAAATATCCTCAAATGGAAGATATAATACTTGAATATACTAAAGAATATAATTTTCCAATAATAAAATGTAATGATTTTGGACATAAGATAGTAAATAGTGTTATTCCTATTGGTGCTGATATTAAAATAGATAATGATAAAGTTGAAATAATAGGAAAAATTTTAAATTGAGAAAATTGATATATACATAATAAACATTCAACAATTAAAAGTGTTTATTATGTAGTAGTCAGTTATACCCAAACAGATAAAAAGCAACTATTCATAAT
>CAJLBR010000030.1 GCA_905204915.1 uncultured Clostridium sp. | reverse complement strand
TAACAATTTGCCAAAGATTTGAATCCCATAAACTAAGCCAGGAACTCTTTAAAAATGAAACTGAAATTCAGTTAAATTCCTTAGAAAGAAAATTGAGGTTTTACGCAAAAAGCGATCCAGCTGATATAATTATCTACATCTTTAGATATGATGTTAAAAAATAATTTTTCTAATCTGCCTATTATATAGGCAGATTTTTCTTTTTATGATATAATCACGTTATATAATATCAATATAAATATCAGAGGGAGTTTTATGAATAATATTTTTTACGTAATATCATATTTTTTGATTATTAATTTTATAGGATTTTTTACTATGCTTTATGATAAAAAATTAGCGATAAAACATAAATTTAGAGTTTCTGAAAAGTCAATATTTGTACTAGCTCTTTTAGGAGGTGCTCTTGGAGTATATATTGGAATGTATACTTTTAGACACAAAACTAAACATCTAAAATTTACAGTTTTAATACCGATAACTATAATAATTAATGCTTTTTTATACTTTTTTGTAATAACTCATATTATGTAACTTGTTTTAGTGTCAACAATATGATATAATGCTGATATAAACAATTTATCCCAGTGAAACTTTAAGAGGGGGAACTTTTTATGTTAGTAATTTCTTTCATACTGCTAGTTTTATTGACTTTCATTTGGTTAAAACTAATTTCAATAAAACAAAAACAATTAATCTCAAACTTAAAGGAACAAGATGACAAAGAAATTTTGCGGAATAGCTCATTAATGTTAAAAAAATTAGCTATAGTATTTATATCTTTTTATTTTGTATTCTTAATCGCAATCATAGTTATATACAAGACAGTAAACATTGCACAGCAAAATGTAACAGCAAATATTTCAATGCTTGAAAACTCTAATAATAAAATTGTTCAGGAAATCGGATACAGACCTTTAAATCCTTTAGATAACTTCACAGACGAACAGAAAAAATATATAAAAAATAGAGAAAAAATTGACCAGATGAAAAAAGAAAACGAACTTCTATCAGAACTTAAGTATAAGCTATTTTTAAAGCACTAGAAAAATTCTAGTGCTTTATGTTTTATTTTACATTTTGTCAGGACAATTAATACCAAGTATTTTTAATCCATTTTTTATTACAATTCCAGTAGCAAGAGTAAGTCCAAGTCTTGCATTTTTTACATTTGTATCCTCTACATTTAAAATTCTACATTCATTATAGAATCTTGAAAATAAAGTAGAAATATCTATTAAATATCTAGCAACATGTGCTGGTTCACATTCTTCCATTGCTTTTTTAAGTACTTCTTCATATTTTTCTATTTGTTTTAAAAGATTAACTTCTGGTGTCTCTTTTAAATATGTGTAATCAGCATTACACAAAGTATCAATATTTACATCTGATTTTTCAATGATACTCTTTGTTCTAACGTATGTATATTGCACATATGGACCTGTCTCACCATCAAATCTCAATGTTTCATCTAAATCAAATATTATATCCTTTTGTTTATTTGTTTTTAGATAGTTAAATATTAGAGCTCCTACTCCAATTATTTTTGCAGTATCATCTAAATTTTCAAGTTCAGAATTCTTTTCTCTAATTATATTTTTAGATTTACTTATAGCATCCTTTATAAGATCATCTACATAAATAACATTTCCTTCTCTTGTAGACATTTTACCAGTTTTTAACCTTATCATACCATAAGGAATATGGATAAGGCCCTTTTGATATTTTTCATCAACTAAGTATTTAGCCGCAGCAAAAACTTGTTTAAAATGTAATATTTGCTCACTTCCAGTTATATAAATTGCTTTTTTAAAGTTGTATGTTCTTGCTCTATATAAAATAGCTGCTAAATCTCTAGTAGCATATATTGTAGATCCATTAGATTTCAATATTATACATGGTGGCATATCATCACCAACATTTACAACTTTAGCCCCTTGGCTATCCTCTAATACACCTTTTTTCTCTAATATCTCAACAACTTCATCCATTTTATCATTATAGAAAGCTTCACCATTGTATGAATCAAATTTACAACCTAAAATATCATAAATTCTATTATATTCTTTTAAAGATATTTCTCTAAAATACTCCCATAATTTCTTATACTCTTCATTTCCATCTTCTAATTCCTTGAAATTTTGTCTAGCTCTTTCCATAACAGCTTCATCTTCTTTGGCAAGTTTACTTATTCTTACGTATATATCAGATAAAGTACCTAGAGCATCATTTTCAATGTCATATTCATCTTTGAATAATTTATACCCTTCTATTAAAAGGCCAAATTGTCTTCCCCAATCACCTAAATGATTTATTCCTACAACCTCATATCCAAAGTTATTGTATAAATTATATAGAGAAGCTCCTAGAACAGTATTTCTAAAATGTCCTAAATGGAATGGTTTAGCAATATTTGGTGATGAATAGTCAATAACTATTTTCTCTTTGCAACCTATATCGCTCTTACCATAATTATCATTTTCTTCTATTACTTTTTTTACTAAATTAGAAAGAACTGAAGCATTATTAATGTAAAAATTAAGATATCCATTAACATTTTCTACCTTATTAATAATACCATCATCATATTTTATATTTTCCTTAATATTTTGTGCTATATTAATTGGTGAATTTTTCAAAACACGTGACAATTTAAAACATGGAAAAGCCATATCTCCATTTTTACTGTCTTTTGGTTCTTCAAGAGCATTTAGTATATCTTCCATACTTATTTCATCATTATTAATAGCATCTTTTATGCTAGCAGCTATAATCTCTTTTAAATTATCCATAATACTCTACTCACTCCTATTTTACTAATCCTTTAGAATAATTCTCTACTACCTTATATATCTCATCTCTATTATCATCAGTTGCAACTATATTTCTTACAATTTTTCCACATTTCTTACATCTATATATTATAACTTCACCTTTTTTGGAAGTTACCTCAACATTAATTGGTTCTAACATTCCCAAACAATCATTTTTTCTATCACCTGGTTCTATATCAATATGTATAGAATACAAGCAATAATTGCAATGATCTCTTGAAGTATATTTTAATTTTCCAACTTCTCTGCCGCAATTCTTACAGATAAAGCTATTATCATTTTTTATAAACATAAGCACCTCACAATTATGTAATATTTTACACTAATTAAGCTCAAATTGCAAGGAAATAGCCTAGATTTTAAAAATATATCCATATTTTATTCTAGGCTAAATAATTTAGTTTATTTTTTTATAAATTTGATATTATCTTTAATACCGCCAGCAACGTAGAAATTGAACCTATAATTATTGCAGCTGTACTAAATCCTTTTGTTTTGACATCCTCATTCTCTGCATATTTCATTTTATTCTTAGCAGTAACACCAAAACTAATGGCAATTATACCATATAGCAATGATGGGTTAATTAATCCAATTATAGAAATTACAAAAGCTGCAATTGCTGTTCCTTTTGCATTTCTTCCTTCTCTACTTTCAATGTCACTATTCGATTCCGGACTACTATTTGTATATTGATATGTTGGGATATCTTGTGTACTTATTGGATTTACTTGGTTTTCAACCTCAGAATTATTCAAAATATTAACCGGGCCACCACAACTAGCACAGAATTTAGCATTTTCTTCTAATTTACAACCACAATTTTTACAAAATTTCTCCATTATTATTCTCTCCTAATATTTACAATTTCAGTTCTGTTTACTAATGCTCCCATTTTTAACTTTATATCTGCATATACGTTGGGTTTATCAGCAGTCACTTCTATTTCTTCATCATTAGTACCACTCCATATAGAAAATACTACTTTGTGTTTTCCTACTGGAACGTTTACTGTAAGCTCACCGTTGTTTTGAACAGATCCCATAAATTTGCCATCAACATATATGCTTATTCCAACTAAACATCCAACATATCTGCCTATTCTTTTAAAAGTTATTTTTCCCATTTTTATAACCGGCTTTACATTATTGCCACAGCTAGTACAAAACTTGCTATCATCTGATAATTTATTACCACACTTTGTGCAGAACATTTTATTTCACCTCATGTATTTTTAAATTTATCTATAAAAGCATCCATTACCAATAAATTCTCTTATAATTGAATCAACTGGAATATTTGAAGTTTCTATCGGCAAAAAGTTATTTAAATATTCATATAATCTTCTTGCTTCTGAATAAAACTTACTAGATTTTTCAACTTGTAAAAGTAAAGGTTGAGCAAATGTTTTTATTACACCTGGTTCATAAACTAAACTAGAATTATAAACAAAATCAACTGTATCAACAAATGGGAAAATGTACTTTTCTTCACCCTTTTTTACATTTTTCCATAAATCAAAAGTTTTTTCTACTCCATTTCCACGTGTAGCATAATCTCTAACCATTCTTCTTAATAATCTAGTATCTGTTGAAGAAACCTTAGTATATCCGTCAATGTTTAATGTAGCAATTGGAGCAATATAAATTTTATATTTATTATGGTCTGGTATAAATGTTGTAAGAATTGGATTTAAAGCATGTATACCTTCTATAATTAGTATATCATTTTTCTCCATTTTCAAGTAATCACCTTTATATTGCTTAACTCCGTTTACAAAGTCAAATCTTGGTAATTCAACTTGTTTTCCATCTATTAAATCTTTCATTTGTGTATTGAATAATTCAATATCTAAAGCTTCAACACATTCAAAATCATATTTTCCATCTGGTCCAAGTGGTGTATCAACTCTTTCTTTAAAGTAATTATCCATTGAAATTGTTATAGGATTATATCCTATAAGATTTAATTGTACCCCTAATTTTTGTGCAAAAGTTGTTTTACCAGAAGAAGATGGTCCAGCGATTAAGATCATTTTTATTTCTCTACGTTTTTCTATATCTTGAACTAGTTCCACTAACTTTCTTTGATGAATAGCTTCTGATGCTTGTATTACTTTACCAATTTTATTCTTTAATACTTTATCATTTAAATTTCCTACATTTTCAACATCTAAAACTTGATTAAATTTGTTAAAATCTATGAAAGTATCGTAAAGTCTGTTATCCTTTATTTCTTTCTTTATATTTTGATTTTCATCAGGAATTACTAAAAGAGCACCATCTCTATATTTTATAAGATCAAAATCTTTAACAGCACCAGTACTTGCTGCAAGAGCTCCATAAAAAGAATTGTATGAAGAATCGCAAAAATACATTGATACATAAGATCTTAATTTATTTTCTAAATTTGTTAATTTATCTGTATTATTTGATGCTTTATATAGTTCAGTTGCTTCTTCCATAGAAACAAGTCTTTTTGTTATTGGATAATTTTTTTCAATTATTTTAGTCATCATATCTTTTATTTTTTCAACTTTTTCTGCATTTAATTCAATGTTGTTTATTACAAAATATTGATCTTTATTTATTGTTGTCATAAATTCAACATCTGCTTCAGAATATAGTCTTTGAAGAGCCATATATAAAACCATTTTTAAAGTTCTTGAATATATTCTATACCCATCTTCACTATTAAAGTATATTGGTTCTATTATAGAATTAGCTACAATTTCATATTCATAATTTTTTATTTCATTATTTATTCTAAATCCCAATATTTTATTATCATTTATATTTAAGCTTTTCAATATATCTAATACCTTTGATTTGTATGGTACAGCTATATCTTTACCATCATAATTAACACTTATTTTTCTTTCCATTATATCATTACCTCTCATATACAAATATTTTAGCATTAAATCTAAATTATTTCTACTTATTTTTTATATTTTTTGGCAAATACATCAATAAACTCTGTGTTTGCCTTAGTTTTCATCAAAATATTAAATATTTTTTCTACAATTTCTGCATTTGTAAGATTAGAATTTGAGTTACTCATAACTCTTCTTATGTAATTGCTACATTCCATCTCCTCTTTACTAAGTAGTAAATCTTCTCTTCTAGTACCTGATTTATATATGTCAATTGCTGGGAATATTCTTCTTTCTGATAGCTTTCTATCAAGATGAATTTCCATATTGCCAGTGCCCTTAAATTCTTCAAAAATAATATCATCCATACGACTTCCAGTATCAACTAATACTGTAGCTAAAATTGTAAGGCTTCCACCATTTTCAATATTTCTAGCAGCGCCAAAAAATTTCTTAGGAAAGTTAAGGCATGCTGGATCAAGACCACCTGATAAAGTTCTTCCACTTGGTTCAACTTGCAAATTATTTGCTCTAGTAAGTCTAGTTAAGCTATCTAGTAAAATCACTACATCTCTATTTTGTTCTACCATTCTTTTAGCTCTTTCTAGTACCATTTTAGAAACTTTTATATGATTTTCTGGAGATTCATCAAAAGTTGAATGAATTACTTCTGCATTTATTGATCTTTCAATATCAGTTACTTCTTCTGGTCTTTCATCAATAAGTAAAACCATAAGATAGCATTCTGGATTATTTTTCAAAATACTATTTGCAATTTGTTTTAGCATTGTTGTTTTTCCAGCTTTTGGCTTAGCAACAATAAGTCCACGTTGTCCTTTTCCAATTGGTGCTAAAATATCTATTATTCTTGTTGAATAATCCTTAGGATCAGATTCTAATTTTAATCTTTCAGTAGGATAAATTGGTATCAAACTTTCAAAAGGTTTTCTTCTTAAGGCAATATCTACTCTTTCATCATTTATTTCTTCAACATATATAAGAGAAGGAAATTTATTTTGGGGATCTGTAGTAAATCTAGCGATTCCTTTTAACTTATCACCTGTAGATAATTTAAATCTTCTTATTTGAACCTGAGAAACATATATATCTTTATTTCCAGGTAAATAATTATCACTTCTTAAAAATCCATAACCATCATTCATAACTTCAAGTATGCCTTCAGCAATATAATCAGTTTCTGGATTTTCTATTTGAATATTTACCTTTTCTTCCAAATCATTTGTATCTATAAGAGATTTTATAATTTCCTCAATTAAATATTCTTTTTTTAATCTTTGATATCCTTCTATTTTTAAGTTATCAGCAATTTTCCTTAATTCTGTTAATGTCGATTTTTTCAAATCTTCTTTGGTATACATATTAACACCTCCTAAATTACCTTAGCAAATAAATCATATTCATTGTAATCCACTATTTTTACTTTGCAAAATTCACCTACTATAACTTTATTTGCACTTTCTTCATCTATCTTTATATAAATTCTTCCATCAACATCTGGAGCTTCCATATAAGATCTACATATAAAATATTCATCATTTTCAGTTACATCTTCTACAATAACTTCATATTCATTTCCAACTTTTGCTCTATTTAATTCTAAAGATATTGGCTTTTGAATTTCAAAAATTTCCTTTAATCTTTCTTGTTTTATTTCTTCTGGAATTTGATTATCCATATCGTAAGCTACTGTATCCTCTTCTCTTGAAAAGGCAAAAGCTCCTACTCTATCAAATTTTATATCTAGAAGTCCTTGTCTTAATATCTCAAAATCTTCCTCTGTTTCACCAGGAAATCCTGCTATAAGAGTTGTTCTTAATATTGCGTTTGGAACATTTTTTCTAATTTTTTCAATATTTTTATATATTAATTCTTTGTTATCATATCTATTCATAGCTTTTAACATCTTATCACTAAAATGTTGAACTGGTATGTCAAAATATTTACACAATTTATCATTATTTTTAAATTCTTCAATAAGAGCATCGTTTATTTCATATAAGTACATATATAGAACTCTTATCCATTTTACTCCTGGAATCTTTCCTATTTTGTTTAAAAGTTCTGCGAGTTTAAGTTCTCCATAAATATCTAATCCATATTTTGAAGTATCTTGAGAAATAATACAAAATTCTTGAATTCCTTGTTTAGCTAAATTTTCAACTTCCTCTAGAATATCTTCCATTTTTCTACTTTTGAATCTACCTCTAATAAGTGGTATTGCACAATAATTGCATCTATTGTCACAACCGTCAGATATTCTTATATACGCTAATGGAAAATTAGAAGATATTATACGTTCATTAAAACTTAATTTATGAGTTAAAAAATTTTGACTTAAAAACTTTGATAAAATTTCATCTATATTCTTATATTCATCTACACCAATTACTAGATCAACTTCTGGCATATTTTCTATAATTTCTTTTTTATATCTTTTTGCTAAGCAGCCTGTTACTATTAAAGATTTGCAAACACCAATCTCTTTATAATCAGCAGCATCCAATATTGTATTAATTGCTTCTTGTTTTGCTGATTCTATAAAGCCGCATGTATTTACCAAAATAACATCAGCTATATTTAAATCTGTAACTAAATTAAAACCTCTATTTTTAAAATAACCTAATAGCATTTCACTATCTACTTGATTTTTACTACACCCTAGTGTAATTATTGCTATATTCATGTTTTTTGCCTCCATTAACTTAGTGAATTATACCATAAAATTGTAAAAAAAGATACAATAAAACCCAAAGTTTTTGCGTTTTGACAAAAATATACATTACTCGTCAAATTTCACCCTTAATATTTGATACAATCATGATATGTATTTTGTCGAAAAATGTAGAATTTTATGTAAAATTTTATTACGTTTTTATTTAATTTTTATTGACTTTTTATCAATATAGTGTTATAATAGCTAATGCATTCACAAATAATTCTTAGGTTAATACTTTTAGGAGGTACAAAACATGTTTATTACTGAAATTGGATTCAAAAATAATTCCCTGAGCTTTATCAATGCTTTTAAAAACTTTGTTAAGGTTGACAAAAAAGCTGATGCTGATCTGCTTGTTGCTGTAGTTCACAATGAATCAGGTGATATCAGTCTGATCGAACTCGTAGACATCAATACCGGCATGGCTGTTGCAACTTACAATAAGCAAACCTGCATTGAGGCGGCTAAAAATCACTGCATAAAGCGTTTTGATGCTCTGCAGGCAGACTTCAAACTCGGAACCCTGATCCAGGTCCCAGAATTCTTGGTGAGTATGTGGGAACAGGTAAAACCCGTTGCTCTCGAGAAAATCGCGTAAACCTCTAAAAAGGGGTACGTGTTAATATAAATCAATCAGCAGATTATTATCTGCTGATTATTTATTGACTTTTTTATGTAATCATGTTATAATAGGAACTATCAAAATCAACAATCAATAATAATTTATTGGAGGTCTAAATATGAAAAAAATTGATTCACTTATGGTAAACCAGAAATTCGAGATCGTATCCTTTATGTCTGGAGAGAGTAAAACCACTATAGCCAAATCTAAACCGGCTTTTTCCGTGGAATTCCACTACAACGAAAAAGGTAGACTAGAATTTATTACTGTAAGTAATCTGACAAAAAATGATAAAAGGAATTTCTCACATGAGGAAATCAAAAAAGCTTCAAAAAAGGAAGCAAAAGCTCTGGAAATCATGAGACTTACTTTTGATGGTACTTTGCAAAAGCTGTCCCCCGAGGTAATAGTTGCCTCTTGGCTCCACGCCTTTGCAAACTAAGCTAAAAAAAGGCTGCGATAACTCGCAGTCTTTTTATTTTCTTGATAAAATTGGTTGAATTTGAACATTTTTTAATGCTTGCTCTATAGTATCTACAACATATGTATAATCCAAAACCAATGATTTTGGTTTTGCAGCAAAATCATCTTGTCTAAATGGTACAAAATAAAAATTTTTAGTATTTAACATTTCACCTATATTTTTTAGGCTACTACCAAGGCCATCGTTAGTTGATACTCCTAAAACTACAGGCTTATTATTTCTAATATGACTCTTTATAGCCATAGTAACTGTTGTATCTGTTATACCACTAGCAAGTTTAGCTAAAGTATTACCAGTACAAGGACACACAAGAATGATATCTACCATGTTCTTTGGTCCTACAGGTTCAGCTTTTACTATTGAATCTATAATATCTGTACCACAGTTTTCTATTAACATCTTTTTAAAATCTTCAGCTTTATAAAATCTTGTATTAAAATTATTAGAAGATTCTGAAACAATTGGTATTATTTCAGATACACCTTCATCTTTTAGAGCATTTATAACTTCATTTACTTTATTAAAGTTACAAAATGAGCCGGTTATACATAGTCCTACTTTCAATCCTTTAAGTTTCATAAAAACACCCCCGACATATTACATTTTATGCCGGGGATTTTTTTTTGTTAATAAATTACATTTTTCTAATCAAACCAACTACTTTACCTAATATTTTAGCGTCTTTTACAATTATTGGTTCCATTGTATCGTTTTCTGGTTGAAGTCTTATATGATCACTTTCTTTATAAAAAGTCTTTACTGTAGCCTCATCTCCTATTAAAGCTACTACAATTTGTCCATTTTTTGCAGTATTTTGTTTAGAAACTATAATGTAGTCACCATTATTTATTCCAACATTTATCATACTTTCGCCTTGAACTCTTAGAATAAAATTATCATTTTTTAGAGCATCTTTATTAAAGAAACTTTCACCTATAGTAAAATAATCTTCAATATTTTCTTGAGCTAATATTGGAGCTCCTGCAGCTACTTTTCCTACAATAGGAACTGAGATTGTTGATTCAGTTCCAACTACTCTTATAGCTCTAGTCTTTAAATCTTTTTTTGATATATAACCTTTTTCTGCAAGTCTTTGGATATACTGATGCGCTGAAGATGTTGATTTAAAGCCAACAGCTGCACATATTTCTCTTACTGATGGTGGATAACCAGTTATTCTTATCTGCTCCTTAATATATTCTAAAACCTTTTCTTCTTGAGCATTCAAATTCATGTTATTCATATAAACTCCCCTTTCAAATTGACAAAATTATATCACACAAATATTTGTTTGTCAAACAAAAGTTTATTTTTTATTCACCATCTTCTGTATTTGTGTATACTTTTGCTCCCTCTTCTTGAAGCCATCCTACTTCATCTTCAGTAAAATCACTCTCTTTATAAATTAAAGTTCCCTCTTGAATCCCTAATCTATCAACGTATTCATCTGTTATACTTGGTATATATTCCTTTATTATATATTCACCTGTGTCCTTGTCCTTACTTCCAATTTTTATATTCATATCACTAAATTTATATTTTATATTTTCTGCTTTTTTGTTAGTATAAGTAATGGAAATCTCATCTATAAAATTTTCTATATCTGTTTTAAATTTAACCTCTTTTGCAGATCCAATTGGATTGTTTTTATCTAAATTTAAAATAATTACAGATAACAAGATTAATGATACTATTATTGTAATTATAAGCACTATAAGACTTATACCTGTTTTACTATTTTTCATTATATCACCTCTTACACTAAATATTATGATACTACATTTTAATAAAAATAGTCAATATTTTAGCAATTTTTTCACTTTTTTTACATATTATTATCTACAAAATTAAAAATATTAATAGGTGATTTTTTTGAAAAATATATTAATAACTGGCGCTGGTTCTGGTCTTGGTAAAATGGCCGCAATACGCCTTGCAAAACGTGGGCATCATGTCTATGCAACCACACATTATGAAAATGAAGCAAATACCTTAAATGAATACGCTAAAAAAAATAATATAAATCTAGAATCTTTCAAACTTGATATATTGTTAGAAGAGGACAGATTAAAAACTTTAAAATATGACATAGATGTTTTGATAAATAATGCTGCAATTGGTGATTCTGGTTCTATTTCAGAAATAAATGTAGATAGAATTGAAAATGTATTTGAAACCAATGTGTTTTCTAATATTAAACTAACCCAGCTCGTACTAAAAAACATGATAAAAAAAGGAAATGGCAGAGTAATATTTTTATCCTCACTTGCCGGAAAAATCTCAATTCCTTTTCTTGCTCCTTATGCCTCATCTAAATTTGCAATAGAAGGATTCGTTGAGGCCTTAAGAATGGAATTAAAATTACTCAAAAGTTCCAAAATAGATATTATACTAATAGAACCTGGCGCCTATGCCACAGGTTTTAACAAAGAAAATAATGATAAAAAGTACACTTGGATGTATGAAGAATCTTATTTTAAAGATATGCTTCCACAACTCCAAGAAAAAGAAACTAAAATGTGGAATTTTATAGAAAGTAAAAATTTTAATAGTATTGTTTCTAAATATGTAAAAGCTGTTGAATCTAAGCATCCCAAATTTAGATATACAGCTCCATTTTCGCAATCATTGCTAACACAAATCGGAAGAATCTTTGGAATGTAAAAAGGTAAAGCATAAATTACGCTTTACCTTTTTTATATTAGCAATTATAATTATTAGAGCAACCGCATCCACAATTATAATTGTTATAATCGTTATAGTTATTACAATATCCTTGATTATCATTGCAGCAACAACAAGGTCTTTGTTCTTGAACATAGCAACATTTACAGAAGCATTTACATTTTGGCATTTCTACTTGACAAGGAGTACAAGAATTGCAACAACATGAATTATTACAACAATTACACATTTTTTATTTTCACCTCAAATTTATTAGCTTATCTTAAGCTAATAATATATACTATGTACAAGCTATATAGAGTGTTACTTTTATAAATCGAAAAAGCACCTTAAAATTTAAGGTGCTTACTTTTTTGGTATATTATGTATGTTTTTTTATTTTTTAGCTTTAATTATTTATCTTATTTCTATTTTTTATCAATTATCTAATCATATATCACCCCCAACCTTTGATTATATTATAAATCTCGATTGTGATAATATTATGATAATTGTGTATTAATTATATGAAATTATTTTTTATTACTTGCTTTATCAATTTCAAACCAAAAGTCTGAACCTTTACCAACTTGACTTGATACACCATAGTCAAAGTTATGTTTATCCAAAATATTTTTTACAATAGAAAGTCCTAGACCTGTTCCACTAGAAGATCTCTTATAAGTTTTATCCACTTTATAATACCTTTCAAATATATGACTTAAGTCCTCTTTCGGAATTCCTATTCCATTATCTATAATGTGTACTTTAGCTTTCTTAGAAGATACGACTACTTTAACTAAAATTTTACCGTTTTCATCCATATTACTATGATTTATAGCATTATTAATTAAGTTATAACATACTTGCTCAATTTTTACTTTATCAGCAAACACATATAAATTTTCTGGAGATTTTATTTCTATTAAATTTGGATTTGCAATATCAAGTGTTTTTACAATATTTTTAAGTACACTTACAAGATCAAATTTTTCTTTTTGTAATTTTATTTCTCCACTTTCAATTTTAGATAGATCCATCATATCGTTTACAAGTCTTGTTAATCTATCTGTTTCTTCTATTATTACATTTAAATGTTCTTCTCTTTTTTCTTTATTATCCCCTGACAAATCATGAATCATTTCTGCATATGCTTTAATCATTGTAAGTGGTGTCTTTAAATCATGAGATACATTTGCAATAAGCTCTCTTCTTATTTTATCTGTTTTTGCAAGTTCACTAGTGGCATAGTTTAAGGTATCTGCAAGATCATCAATTTCAGTGTAACCTGATTTTTTAAATTCAATATCATAATTTCCTTTTGCAAGTTCTTTAGCACTTTCATTAATTTTTACAATCGGATTAGTAAGCTTTCTTGAAATAAATATTGAAATAATTGATGATATTACAACTGACAATATGGTTACTAGTTCTAACTGATCTTGTAAAACATTAGTAGTAGCGTCTATCGGATCTATTGGTGTTACCATTGCCATATATAAATCGGTATCCTCAAGTTGAACACAATAAATATATACTTCTGTTTTAAATCTATCAAATTTTAAAGTATAGCTAAATTTTTTAGAATTGTTTTCCAAGGCTTTGTCTACAACATCACTTAAATCTACTAAATTTTGTCTTGTTGGTGTAACTTGTAATTTGTCACTTTTATAAGAAGATGTATTATACACAACATTTTTTTCACTATCAAATATTAATATACTAGATGAATTTTTATATGCAATACTATCTAAATTTTCAAAATAAGTAGATCCCTCTTGAGAATATTTTTCACTAATGTTATTAACTATATTTACTATTTCATTTTTCTTCATACTTCTATAGTAACTTTGAAAAAATATAACTTGCATAAACCAAAGTATAATAAATATAGAAATTGCAAATGAAACAAAATATAACCAAAATTTAAAGGTTAATGTGTTTACTACTTTCTTATCATTCAAATTTATACCCCATTCCTCTTACGGTAACAATTCTATCCCTATAATCTTCAATACTATTTCTAAGCATTTTTATATGGGTATCTACAGTTCTATCATCACCAAAGAAGTCATATCCCCAAACTTCTGAAAGTATTTTTTCTCTTGAAAGTGCAATACCTTTATTAATAATAAGATAAACTAATAAATCAAATTCTTTAGGTGTTAGTTCTTTCTTAACTCCATCAACCATTACTGTTCTACCCAACTTGTCTACTTCTAATCCGTCAAATACAAACTTTTCTTTTCCATCTTCTGAACTATTATTCTTCTTAGTTCTAGAAATTACTGCATTTATTCTTGCCATTAATTCTTTTGGACTAAATGGTTTTACAATGTAATCATCAATTCCAATTTCAAAGCCAAATAGCTTATCATATTCCTCTCCTCTTGCAGATAGCATTATAACCGGTATATCTTTTGATTTTTTTATTTCTTTTATAGCAGAATATCCGTCTAACTTTGGCATCATTATATCCATTATAATAATAGAATAGTCATTTTTTTTACACATGTCTATAGCAACCATTCCATTTTCAGCCTCATCTACATCATATCCTTCAAAATTTGCGTATTCTTTTACAACATTTCTTATTTTTGGTTCATCATCAACAACTAAAATCTTCAAATAAAACCCCTCCCATTGTAAATAGTTTAACAAAATCGTGTGAAATATTTGTGATAATTAAATCAAAATTTCTAGATATATATTATCATATTATAGATTAAAAATAAAGTAATATTTGACTTTTAAATTTAAATATAATACAATCTATATGAGGTATATTTATGAAAACATATTATGAAATTTTAGAAGTCGATAAAAATGCTTCTATTGATATAATAAAAAAGGTATTTAAATATAAAATAAAGCAAAATCATCCAGATTTATTTAGCGGAGATGAAAAAGTAAAGGCTGAAAATATAACAAAAGAATTAAACCAAGCATACGATGTATTATCCGATGATGAAAAAAGAAAAGAATATGATTTGATACTTAGTCAAGAAAATGAAATAAATACCCAAAGTATGGTTGAAGAAAATAATACTTTAAGAGAAGAAATAGAATTTTTAAAGTCCTCAATACTAAAAAAAGACTTTATAATAGATAGTATTTTAAACCACGAACAAGTGGAAGAAATATATGAAATGATTGATGAAGGTGAAAAACTCCAAGAAAATA
>CAJLBR010000029.1 GCA_905204915.1 uncultured Clostridium sp. | reverse complement strand
TTTAGAATAATTAAAGCTATCACGCCGGGTATTCCTAAAATTCCTGACACTATAGCAGTAACAAAATTAAATGGTATATGAAGTCCAATATTTCCGCCAAAAGTATTTACTAAAAGTATCATTACAATTCCAAGGGCAATATTTAATAATAATTTTAATATTTTCTTTAATGGCCACGAAAATAATTTTGCTACAACAACAACTGCTATAACAGTAAAAATAAACATAGCATACTGCATATAAACACCTCTTTTTTAATTATACTTGTACACTATAAAAAATATGAATAACAAATTATTTTCTACAAAATTATTAACTTTTTTTCAAAAACAGCATATCATTATAATATACTAATTTTTGATTTACCAAACGATTGGAGGTATTTGTATGTGTTATTCTTATGTTCTCAAGCTCCCAAATGGATTTTTCATATGTAAGCGAGGTCTTATGTTTGATCTTCTGGGAAATGACCACACAATCATTGTTAACTGTAATCGGTTCGATTACATATCCGGTGAAATTGTAGCCCTCGAAAGATATGATGAAATTCATATTTATTCATTAGAAGTAGTCCAGATGAAAAACGGCAAAAATAGCATGAAAGAAATTGCTACATTCAAAACCTATTCTGATGACGCCAAGCTGTATTTCACAAATAACGGTAATAAATATTATATAACAAGAGATTGTAAGCTGCATATTGAAACCTAAAAAGGGGAACAAGTAAAAAGAAACCAAAAAGATCAAAAGGCAAAAAAATGGAACTTAAGTTATGAATTTAACTTAAGTTCTATTTTTCTATTTCATATTTATATAATTCTTATTATATCGTTATATGTTACAACTAATGTTAGTGCTATAAGAAGACCAAAACCTATATAAGATATTATAGCCTCAGCTTTAATTGGCAATTTTTTACGTGTTATAGCCTCTCCAATAACAATAACAATCTTTCCGCCATCTAATGGTGGGAATGGCATAATGTTTGCAACACCTATAGCCAAACTTATTATTCCCATTAAATTTAAGAATTCTAATATGCCTGAAGTTTTAGAAACTACTTCACCAATTCCAACTATACCAGACATATCCTTTACTCCAACTTTTCCTCTAAATAGATCAACATATGATCCTACAATAGCTTTTACATTGCTATATGCTGAAGCAAAAGCTAATTTTAAATTAGTCTTTGCATATTCTGCATTTGTTATATTAAGATCAAATACTTTTTTAGCTACCGGTGTAACTTTTTCTTCAATAGTTTCACCATTTCTTTCTACTACGAAACTTAGCTCTTTATTAGCATTTTGTCTAACATAGCTTATTACTTGACTAGCATTACTAGTTTCTATTCCATCAATAGATACTATTTTATCTCCTGCTTTTAATTTAGAATCAGCAGCTGCAGAACCAGATGCTACCATATCTACAACATTTGTAACGTTTGAATTTTCATCAACTGAGAAAGATACACCAATATATCCTATTTCAGTTACTGCGTCATTTACAGTTGTTACATGTTTTTCACCATTTCTAACATATTCAACTTCAACATCTTTATTTTCTGGCACTGCCATATTTACTATATCAGATAATATATTAACTTTTTTTGAATTTACCTTAGTAATTACGTCACCAGACTCTATACCAGCATTTGCAAGTATAGAACCATCTTCTACATCCAATACTTTAGTAGTATATGTATTTGTAGAAAATGCTATTGATACAAATATTACAACAGCAAGTATAGCATTAAAAGTTGCTCCCATAATAAGTATCAAAATCTTTTGTAAAGTGTTTTTCTTAGCAAAAGAATTATCAGCTTCCGAATCTCCATCTTCTCCTTCAATGGCACAATACCCACCTAAAGGTAACCATCTTAAAGAATACATAGTTTCTCCAAATTGTTTTTGAACTATTTTGGGCCCAAATCCAATTGAAAATTCATTAACCTTAGCCTTACATAATTTAGACATCAAGAAGTGTCCAAACTCATGTATAGTTGCAACAATGCATAAAATTACAAGTAATTTTACCACTGTTAATAAAAATGTTAACACTAAATCTCCCCCTCAAATTTTACACTAGAATATATATTTTTAAAAACATATATATTACTGGTGCAACAAACAATATACTATCAAATCTGTCTAAAATACCGCCATGTCCTGGAATTAAATTTCCAAAATCTTTAACATTGCAATATCTTTTTATAGCTGAAGCTGAAAGATCACCAAATTGACCGGCAATACCAGCAATAACACCAGCCATTAAAGTATAACCATATTGTAAAGTCATACCAAAATATCTATTAGCAATATATGTAAGCACTGCATATGATAGAACTACTCCTATTATTCCACCTATTGAACCTTCAACAGTTTTTTTAGGACTTATATCTGGACAAAGTTTAGTTTTTCCAAACTTAGTTCCGATAAAATATGCAGAAACATCTGAAGCGAAAGCTCCTAAAAATACAAACCAAATAAGTACTCTTCCAAGTGGCATCATAAGTATTAATTTAACAAATGAGAACATGAAAGGAATATAAATCAATGAAAATACCGTTATAGCTATATCTATAATTGATCTCTTTAAATTAGTAATTATTACGTACATAAATATAACTATCAGTACTGTTGGAACTGCAATTTTTATGAGTAATAATTTATTTTCATCTGATATAATTCCGCCCATTGTAAAGATTACAAAGCAGGCTAAATATCCTACCCAAGATATTGGTTTATATCCCGCATTTTTAAATGCTTTATTATATTCATAGATTCCAATTAGTGATAATAACACAATTATTGCACTATCTACAATAGGATTATCTACAAACATTATTAAAACAAGTATAACAGTAAAAATTACTGATGATATAATTCGTCTTCCCACAAAATCAACCTTTCAAATTTAAACTTCCATTATTTCTTTTTCTTTTGCAGATATATTATTATCAACTGATTCAACATACTTATCAGTAAGTTTTTGTATTTTTTCTTCAGCTGCTTTTAATTCGTCTTCTGTAATTTCTGAATTCTTTTGTGCAGATTTTGCCATATCTATTGCATCTCTTCTAATATTTCTTATAGCAACTTTAGTAGATTCACCTATTGCTTTAGCATCTTTTACAAGTTCTCTTCTTCTATCCTCTGTTAATTCTGGGAAATTTAATCTTATAGCATTTCCATCATTTATTGGATTAATTCCGATTTCTGATTTTTGAATAGCTTTTTCTATTGCTCCTAAAACAGATTTATCCCATGGTGTAATTAAAATTTGTCTTACTTCTGGTACAGAAATTGAACCTACTTGGTTAATTGGTGTTAAAGCACCATAATATTCAACTTCCACTTTATTTAAAATTGCAGGGTTTGCTCTTCCTGCTCTTATTACAGATAGTTCTTCTCCTAAATGATCTATCGCTTTTTCCATTTTTTGTTCAACTAAATTAAAATCCATATATTATCTCTCCTTAAATTTACATTAATATTATACCTCTTTTTTCAAAAAAATCAAGTAATTATAGTAATTTATATTGTCTAAATATAAGAGTTTTTTGACAATAAAATACTCTACAAAAATTGTAGAGTATTTCCAGATTATTTTATTATAAATACTGTTTAATGAAATCTTCTTTAGAATCTACTTTATGAGTAAATATAAACTCTAAATCATACCTATCAAACTTAAGATTTTTATGATCATAATAAATTATTTCAAAAGCTTCAAAACTATTTTCCCTTAAAAATTTTAACACATTAAGATTAATTCTTAAATGGAGAATTTTGGGTACTTCTTCGGGTTCAAACTCACTAACGACATATTCTTCATATTTTCTAGATTTCTTGCCAATATCCAAAATTTGAATTGGGAATCCCCTTTCATAGTTTGTTTTAAGATATTCAAAATCCACTTGATTATTTGGCAAGGAATAAATTTCTCTGCTTAACAACCAATTTATTTGAGTAGATGTGTACTTATAACGTGCAGCCTTTTCTAAAAAAGAATATGCATTTATAGAACATGCTATTTTTTGTTTTATTATATCAAGCATTTTAAAAGCATCTGCATCCTGATTTGAAGATATAAGTTCAATGGCATTTTCCACTTCGTGTGAATTCATTTTGATTAATTCTAATTTAACCATTTCAAACAAAATATTGCTGCTTTCTTCACTAGTATACATCATTGTATAAGCTGCATCTGCTGATTTGAACTCACACTTTTGCAGCATTTTAAAAAAATTCAAACCAACTTCATTCCATTTAGTAAATTTTTTTAGGTCCTTTAGACCACTTTGATCATAAGATCCATGTGAATTCCGTTGATAGGCTTTTATAATTTCTTTTTTTATCTTTTTTTCTTCCTTAGTTAATTTCATCGAAAGTTTCCTCCTTATAAAATTTTATTAGAGTATATTTTTATGCAAACCATTATATCACATAATACAATATTATACAAGATAGTAGCTATTTTAAAGATAAATAATAATGTAATATAATATAATTATAATTATAATTATAAAATCTTGGAATACTATACGAATTCCAAGATTTTTCATTTATTAATAATTTTCTGCTTTTATTTCAAAATAACTTTGAGGATGAGCACAAACTGGACAAACCTTTGGAGCTTCTTCTCCAACATGTATATGTCCACAGTTTCTACATTTCCAAATTCTTACACCTGTCTTTTTGAAAACTTCATCTGAATCAATATTTTCTAATAATTTTTTATATCTTTCTTCATGTTCTTTTTCTATTTTAGCAACTTCTTCAAATAGATATGCAATATGATCGAATCCTTCTTCTTTTGCAATTTTTGCAAAATTATCATACATATCAGTCCATTCAAAATTTTCACCTTCTGCTGCATCTTTTAGATTTTGAACAGTTGATGGAACTTCATTTCCATGTAATAATTTAAACCACATTTTTGCATGTTCTTTTTCATTGTTTGCAGTTTCTTCAAAAATTGCTGCTATTTGTTCATATCCTTCTTTTTTTGCTTTAGAAGCATAGTAAGTATATTTATTTCTTGCTTGTGATTCACCGGCAAATGCTGCCATTAAGTTTGCCTCTGTTTTTGTTCCTTTTAAATCCATAATAAATCCTCCTAAATTATTCACAATCTTTACATATAGTATTAAATATTATATCATGAGAAAGAATTTTAATATCTGTCTTTTTTTCAACATCACTATCTATGTAGCTTAAATAATCTATAAAAATATCAATTATTTTTCCACACTTTACACACTTTGCATGATAATGATGATTCGTATTTCCGTCAAATCTGTCTTTAGTATTTGCCATTTTTATTCTTAAAATTTGGCCATCATCTGCTAATTTGCATAAATTTCTATATACAGTGCCAAGACTTATATTGGGTTCTTCTTTTTTAACTTCATTATAAACCTCTTCAGCAGTTGGATGAGATGTAACAGATTTTACATATCTAGTAATTAATTCTCTTTGTCTTGAATAGTTCATACTATATACCTTTCCGAAAATAGTAATTATTACTATTTTTTATTATTTTATATTAATTTTTAAGGAAAGTCAAGTAAAAAAGAAAAATTTCACCAATAAAATTGGTGAAACTTTTAAATTATTCTACTATATATCTTTTTAATTCTTTATTTTCTATTGTTCCAATCCCTTTATAAGAATTGTTAAAATATATTCTAGCAATACCATCTTTTAATTGAACTGGTAGCTTTACTCCATTTAAAAATTTTTTAAATTCTACTTCATTTAGCACAATTTTCTTTGAATCTTCATAGTATTCTTCGATTGTACAAATCTTATCTAACATTTTATCATAATCTAATTTTAAAAAATTATAAAGTGGAATACTATTTTTTATATCAAAATTCCCTGTTCTAATTCTTACAAGATCTGTCATTGTAGCACCACATCCAATTTTCTTGCCAATATCATTTACTAAACTTCTTACATAAGTTCCTTTAGAACAGTGTACTACAAAGCTTACTTCTCTTAATTCTAGATTAACTTTTATATCTTCAATAGAATAAATTTCAACTTCTCTTTCAGGCATTTCAACTTTTTTGCCTTCTCTTGCATATGAATATGCTCTTTTTCCATCTATTCTTATTGCACTATATATTGGAGGAGTTTGCATTTGTTTTCCAATGAATCTCTTTATTCTTTCTTTTATATAAAATTCATCTTTATTTACTACACTAGCAAATACTATTCTTCCAGTAATATCATAAGTATCAGTTTCTACTCCTAGTAACATTTTTACTTTGTATACTTTATCTTCTGCAGTAAAATTATTGCTTAATTTTGTAGCTTCACCAATTAATATTGGAAGAACTCCTGTTGCAAGTGGATCAAGTGTACCAGTATGTCCAACTTTAGTTTTTGGGAACAATTTTTTTATTACATCTACTACATCATATGATGTTATACCTTGTGGTTTATCTATATTTAAAATTCCATTTTTCACTTGAGGTATTAACATTAAAGCATTCCTCCTAACATGCTAAGTAATTTTTCTTTTGAAGTTTCATAATCTTCTGGCATTGTATAACCAGAAGCTCTTTTATGACCTCCGCCACCAAATTCTATGGCAACTTTAGAAACATCTACTTTTCCGCTAGAACGAAGACTTACTTTATTTGTTCCATCTGATTTTCCTCTAACATACACTGCTACTTGAGTACCTTCAACCATTCTTAAATAGTTTGTCATTCCTTCTGCATCTTCTTCATCAATCCCTAATTCCTTTATTGTAGAATATGGAATATATGAATATCTTATTTGACCATCAAAATAAACTTCCATATTATTAATAGTCTCTCTTATAAGATAAAGAATGCTTTCTTTTTTGGTATCATTAACTCTTTTACAAATGTCAGCAAAATCAATTCCTGTTGAAATAAGTTTTGAAACTGCCACAAATGTAGATGGTTTAGTAGAAGAATAGTTAAAACTTCCAGTATCTGTCATAATTCCCATATATAGATATATAGCAATTTCAGATGTTATATTAACATTCATATATTCTAGAAAGTTAAATATAATTTGACTTGCAGCTGGCAAATCACTATAAATACAATTTACATCACCATATGGCACTTTCTTTTCATGATGATCTAGCATTAGAACTTTTTTTGCTTTATCATAATCTTCTGGTTTTATAGCAAGTCTATCTTTATCACTAGAATCAACACATATAAGTAGGTCATATTCTTCATCTTCTATAAATTCAACTGAATATTCACTAATATGTGGTAAAAAAGAAAATGTGGTTGAATATTTCGGTAAAACAACTCTTGCATCTTTTCCCAGATTTCTTAGTGCTATACACATACCAAATGCAGAACCAATTGAATCACCATCTGGATTTACATGTCCTACTATGTATATTTTATTTGAATCTTCTACAAGTTTTTTTGCTTCACTAAACATTTAACCACCCCAATTATTCTATAATTCTATTTTTCTTCATCTTTTTTTATTACTTCATCAATTAGTTTATCCATATGAGCTCCATATTCCATAGAGTCATCTAACACAAAAGTTAGAGCTGGAACATTCATAAACTTAACTCTTCTTCCAAGTTCTGTTCTAATAAATCCTTTAGAATCGTTCAAAGCATCTATAACTTTTTGTTTATTTTCTTTTCCAAAAATACTTACATATACTTTACCATATTTTTGATCTGGAGTAATTTTCACATCAGTTACAGAAATAAGTCCTGTAACTGATGGATTTTTTACTTCATACATGATTATATTACTAAGTGCCATTTTAGCATCTTGTTCTAATCTTTCATGTTTTTGCATATTATTCTCCTTTTATTTCTTCCATTTCAAAGCATTCAAAGATATCGCCTTCTTTAATGTCACTGAATTTTTCAAGTTTAATACCACATTCGTATCCTTCAGCAACTTCTTTTACGTCATCTTTTTCTCTCTTTAATGAATCAATTTTTATTTCAAATATTACAATGTTGTCTCTTACAAGTCTAACCATTGCATTTCTTACAACTTTACCGCTCTTTACATAGCATCCTGCAACAATACCAACGTTTGTTATTTTGAACACACGTCTAACTTCTGCAGTACCAAGAATAACTTCTTTATATTTTTTAGGAATCATTCCTTTTAGAGCTTTTTCAACATCTTCAATTGCATCATAGATTACTCTGTATAATCTTAAATCAACTTTTTCTTTATCAGCTTGTATTTGAGCTTGTGATTCAGGTCTTACATTAAATCCAATAATTATAGCATTTGAAACAGATGCAAGTGTTACATCACTTTCTTTAACTCCACCAGTTGAAGCATGTAATATTCTTACTCTTACTTGATCATTAGATAATTTTTCTAAAGATTCTTTTAAGGCTTCTACTGATCCCTGAACGTCAGCTTTAATGATAATATTTAAGTCTTTTATTTGTCCTTTTTTGATTTGGCCAAATAAGTCATCTAATGTTACTTTTGAACTTTGATGTATAAGTTTTAATCTTTGTTCAGCTTTTTTCTTTTGAACTAATTGTTTTGCAACTTTTTCATTTTCTACTTCATAGAAAACATCACCAGTATGTGGAACTTCAGATAATCCGATAATTTCAACTGGAGTAGATGGACCAGCATGTTTTACCTTTTTACCTTTATCATCCTTCATTGCTCTTACTTTACCAATAACATCGCCTATTACTATAGTATCACCAACGTTTAACTCTCCTCTTTGAACAAGCATAGAAGTAATAACACCTGTATTTTTATCAAGTCTTGCTTCAAGTACAGTTCCCTTAGCTTGTTTATTAGGGTTTGCTTTTAAGTCTTTCATATCAGCTACTAAAAGGATCATTTCAAGTAAGTTATCAATACCTTGACCTGTCATTGCAGATATTGGAACACAGATTGTATCTCCACCCCATTCTTCTGCTACAAGGCCAACATTCATTAATTCCTGTTTTACTTTATCTACATTTGCAGTTGGTTTATCAATTTTATTGATAGCAACTATAATAGAAACTCCTGCAGCTTTGGCATGGTCAATAGCTTCTATTGTTTGAGGTTTTATACCATCATCAGCAGCAACAACAATTATTGCTATATCTGTAACTTGTGCTCCTCTTGCTCTCATTGCAGTGAAAGCTTCATGTCCAGGAGTATCTAAGAAACAAATTTCTCTACCATTACATGTTACTTTGTAAGCACCAATGTGTTGTGTAATTCCACCAGCTTCACCAGATACAACATTTGCACTTCTTATTTTATCTAGAAGTGAAGTTTTACCATGGTCAACGTGTCCCATTACAACTACTATTGGAGGTCTTGGTGCTAGATCTTTTTCATCGTCTTCAGAATCATCAAATAATATATCTTCTTCTGTTACTTTTACCTCTTTTTCAGCTGTTATGCCGAATTCTTCAGCTATTAAAAATGCTGTATCAAAATCAATTTCTTGGTTTACTGTAGCCATTATTCCAAGTGCAAATAATTTCTTTATTACTTCAGCAGCTTGTTTTTTAATAGCCTCAGCAAACTCTTTTACTGTCATCATTTCGGGTAATTTAACTTCAGTCATTGGTATTATTTTAGTTTGATTCATTTGAACCTTTTGTTTATTTTTCTTTTTAGAAGATTTTCTAGAAAAATCACTTTCTCTCTCATAAAGATCAAGCATTCCAGATGAAGAGTCAACCTCTAGACCTTTTAATCTTGAAGTAGCAACTCTTGAATGTTGTTCTCTTAATTTGTTTTTGTCTAGTTTTTCTTGTTTCTTCTCATTTTGTTTATTTTCATATTTTCTCTTATCTATATTAGTATTAGAATAATCTCTAGTTTCTTTTTGCTCAACAGGTGCAGCAGCAGTTTGTTTCATAAACTTATTAACTTGATATGAAGTATTATTCATTGAAGAGTTTTGTCTATAGCCACCATTTTGTCTATAGCCATTATTATTACCGTTTTGTCTATAACCGTTATTTCTATCTCTATTATAGTTACCATTTGGTCTATTATTTCTATCGCCAGAATTATTAGAATTTTCATTTCTGTTATTATAATTATTTCTTGGACGGTTATTATCATATTTATTTCTTGGAGCATAATTAGAATTATTACCATTATTGTTATAGTTATTTCTTGGGTTTTGGTTATTATATTGTGGATTTTTTCTACCAGTATTCTTTTCATTTTCTACTGGTTTTTCATTATTTACTACTGGTGCAGTCTTTTTAACTTCTTCTACTTTAGCAACTGGTTGTTGTTCTACTTTTTTCTCTTCTTTTGGTGCCTCAACAGGCTTTCCATTTCTTGTTATTACAACATTATTATTTCTACCACCGTTAAATTTTGGTCTTTGAGGATATGGTTTTTTAGGTGCAACAACACCAAGTCCATCCTTATTATAATTTTTAGATGCACCTCTTCCATCATTAACTGTGTGATGTGATTTCTTTATAGAACCACTTATATCAGTTGTTATTTGTTCAACTTCACTCTTATCTCCACTAGTATTTATAACTTTTATATTTCTTCTAATTATATGCATTCCTGTTTTTTTCTCTGTTCCTTTTAAATCCACTTTTACATTACTCCCTTTTAATACTTTTTTTACTTCATTTTCTTCTAATAAATCTGAAGCGTTACTCTTTTTTATACCACACTCTTCCAATTTGGTTAATGTTTGTGAAACCGTAAGTCCCATTTTTCTTGCTAAATCACTTACTTTTATTTTCTCCACTACTTTTCCTCCACTTCACTTTTTAAGTATTCTAATACATCGTATAAGCTATTATTATTTAAAGATATTTTACTTGTAAATTTATTTTTACTTATCTTATTTTGACATGCTTCAATGCATTTTTTATCTCTACATATATATATGCTTCTTTGGTTAATTTTTTGTGTATTATCAAAAATTGCTTCAGAATTTTTAGATACAATTCTAAAAAGTTCACTTTTTGGCTTTCTTTTTCTACATAATATACAACTTCTTATTGGATTCATATGTTCTCCTTAAAAAACACTTAACAAGTGTATTATTCAATAACTACCTCTTTTATTTGTGTTTCTGTCTTAATATCTATTTTCCAACCAGTTAATATTGCAGCAAGTCTTACATTTTGACCACCTGCACCAATAGCGTATGATAAAGATTCATCTGAAACAACAACTGTTGCTTGTTTTTCTTCATCATTAATATCTATTGCTAAAATTTCAGCTGGTGCTAGTGCATTAATTATAAAGCTTGGTACATCATCACTGTATGGTATTACATCAATTCTTTCACCATTTAGCTCTTCTATTATTGGGTTTATTCTTACACCCTTTTTACCAACTAAACTTCCAACTGGATCAACGTTTTCATCGTTAGACCATACTGCTACTTTTGATCTGCTACCAGCTTCTCTTGCAACAGCTTTTATTTCAACTATACCATCAATTATTTCTGGAATTTCTAATTCAAATAATTTTTTTACAAAGTTTGGATCTTTTCTAGATAAAACTATTTGAGGACCAAATTTACCAGATTCTGTTACTTTTTCAACATATGCTTTTATTCTTTGATGTGTATTTAAAGTTTCATTTTTTATTTGTTCCTTTGGTGGAATTAAAGCTTCTACTCTACCAAGATCAACTATTGTACCGAATTTATCAGTTCTTTGAACAACACCTACAACGATTTGACCTTCTTTATCACTATATTGAGTATAAACTAAATCTCTTTCAGCTTCTCTTAATCTTTGAATGATTATTTGTTTTCCAGCAACGGCTGCAATTCTTCCAAAGTTTTTAGGTGTTACTTCAACATTAACTACAGAACCTACTTTAGCTCTTTTGCTTATAGTTTTTGCATCAGCTAAAGATATTTCTTTTTTTGGATCTTCAACTTTATCAACAACTGTTTTTACAGCACATACTTTTATGCTTTGCTCATTTATATCTATTACAATATCTTCTTCAGTTTCATAATTTTTCTTATATGCTGCTTCTAAAGCCATCTTTAAAGATTCAATTAAATATTCTCTAGTTATTCCTTTTTCTTCATGAATTTGATCTATTGCATTAAATAATTCTTTTGCACTTATTTTTTCACTTTTCATTTTTAAAAATTCCCCCTAATTAAAATTTCTTTAATTCATTTATATTAGTCTTGCTTTTTTTATTAAGCAAACTACTAAAATCATATGTTGTATATGCATTAGCTATATCTGATACTAAAAGCTCAATTTTATTTCCGTTCAAATCTACTGTTATACAATTATCTTTTTCATTTACTCCTTCTAGTATACATGTAAACTCTTTACCATATTCAGATTTTTTATATAGTTTAACAAAAATCTCTTTTCCAGTATATTTTTTATATAGTTTCATATTTTTTAATTGTCTTTCTAGACCTGGTGAAGAAACTTCTAAGACGTATTCTTTAGATATTAAGCTATCAACTGGATCTTCTATAAGTCTGCTAACCTTTTCGCAATCGTCAACATCCATAAGTCCTTCATTTTTATCTATTACAACTCTTAAAACATTGTTATTTGCTTCTTTTACAAATTCAATATATTCTATACTAAATCCTAATTCTTCTACTATAGTGCTAATTTTGTTTTCTATTTTTGTCTCCAATTTTTCAGACATTTTTATCACCACCCATATAAACGGAAGTGAGAGGATTTTGTCACCCTCTCACTCATATTGTCAAAAATATTATACTACAAAAATCTACTAATTGCAATACTTTTAGCAAATTTTGTAATGAAAATGTTACACTTTTTCTAACCAATTTATAAATTCACAAGCCTTTTTCTCATATTCCTCTAAAGTAGTATTTAAAATACTGTAATCATATTTATATTTTGATACCCTTCCATCTGAACTATTTGAAGTTATTTCATTTAAATTTTCTCTCTTTATAAAAAGAGTTTTTGCCCCAAATGTATCTACAATTCTTTTTATTTCTTCTGGTTCTCTTATATGAATAAACATAATTTCACAATCAGAATTTTTAAATTCTTCTATAGCTTCTTTGGTACAGTTATAAGGCATATCATTGTATTCTTTTGTTAAATTTTTTAAATCACTTAGAAATTTCCTACTCTTCTCATCTTTTGTTCCGTCCCATCCGATAATTCTTGCTATCTCTTTTACTTTGTCAATTGAGGAAAAGTTATATACCTTTTTATACTTAGAAATAAGTTTTATAAAGGTATCTTTACCACATCCACCTGTTCCATTTATTACTACAATATTTTTCATATAAATCACCCTCATGTGATTTATTTTATCACTTAAAGAAAAAATATCCAATACTTTTTGATTTAATTATTAATATATTTTTAAGGTTTTAATGCAGTTATTGGAACAATGTATATTCCGGTTTCTGGATCTTTTGCTATTACATCAGTAAATCCTACTATAACACACATAAATTTAGGCTTTTTTACCATATTATTGTATAAATTAATTAAATTCTTTTTTGCATCTTCTACTTCATTATATCCCAATTTTATTTCAATTGCTGCATAATCACCATTGGAAAACTCTAATATTGAATCGGCTTCAAGTCCAGTAACATTATCTCTGAAATGATATAATTTACCATCTAAATATTCCATATATATTCTTAAATCTCTTTCAACCAATGCTTCAAACATAAAGCCAAAGGTTCTTAAATCATTAATTAACTTTTCTGGTGTTAAATCTAAGCAACTACAAGCAAGTGATGGATCCGTAAAATGTCTTTTAGAAGATTTTCCTAATCTACTAGGAGATCTATAATTTTCACTATATGGATCTTGATTTTCAATAATGTGCAATCTAGTTAAAACATCTAAATAATCATCAATAGTTGCTCTACTTTCAATAATTTCTTCATCAGAACTATACTGTTCAATATCATGCAATAGAGTTTTTTTATTGACTATTGTAGATTCATTTCTTGCCAAACTTTTAAGTAATAATAGCATTTTATTTCTATCTCTTTTTTTATCATCATTTATGTCTTTATTCAAAATAGCATCAATATAACTTTTAGGTAAAATTCCAATTTTATCTTCTGGAGTTTTTAGATTTGAAGGCCAACCACCACGAATTATCAAACTAGCTAATTTTTGTAATGTAATCTTATCATTTAATTGATTTTTGAAATCGCCTTCTAGCATTTTTTGAATAGATACTTTACCAGTTGAATCCCCAGATTCATATAAACTCATGGTATGCATTTCTATATTTCCAATTCTTCCAGCACCTGAATGATGAATTTTTTCTTTTTGTTCATTATCAGTAAGCTTAGTTGAACAAGTTAATATATAATTTCCTTTTTTAGTAGTTTCATCACATTTTCTTCTAACAGCATCCCAAACTTCAGGAATTAAATTCCATTCATCAATTAATTCTGGTTTTTCTTCTTCTAAAATTAAATCCAAACTTAGTTTTGCTTTTTGTCTAGCCTCTTCACTATCTAAAAAAATAGCTCCATTGGAGTGATTCAAGGATGCCCAAGTTTTCCCACACCATTTTGGTCCTTCAATACTTATGGCTCCAAAAATTTCTAAATATTCTTTTATTTTTTTATCCACTAATCTATCTATATATTCATCTTTTCTAAGTGACATATGACACCTTCCTTTTATTATATTTTAACACATATTATATGTTTTTTCAACATTTAATATACATATTTTAACGATTTTGATGTACATATTTTAACAATTTCAATGTGCATTTTTTAACGATTTCAATGTGCATTTTTTAAAATATAAAATAAATCTTATAAGCCTAAAACTTATAAGATTATATAATATCACAGGATTCAGTAGTATTATTAGCTTTTTATACAGTTTATTTACTACTTACTACATCAACTCCTGTGTAATAATGCTTAATTATTTCTTCTGCCGTTTTTCCTTGTTTAGCATAATAGTTTGCTCCTACTTGTGACATTCCTACACCATGCCCATAACCCGTCACATTAAATACAACATTTTGATCGTTAATTTCAATTGTAAAATCTGTTGACTTTAATCCAAAATAAGTTCTAAGATCTTCTGCCTTTATTTTACAACCACATACTTCAATGTTCTTTACTCTTCCACTAGTTGTATAATCTGCAATATGTATATCTAAACTTTGTATATCATCAACGTTATATCTGCTTTCATCTATACTGTCTATTTTAGACAACAAATCATCTTTTGAAATCTCTACTCTGCTTGTTCTATTTGGATAATCCTCTTCCTCTTCATTTTCAACAGATTTTAAATATGGATAAGATGCCCCACCCCAAATTTGACTCACATCTTCAGTCTTATTTGGACTGCTGGCATGAAAGAAAGCTTTTATATACTCACCATTATATCTAACTGTTTGCCCACTTGTTTCTACTACAGCTTGATTGACTCTTTTCCAAAATTCTTTTCTTGTGCTTTCATCATATCCCTTTTGTTCCCATATTTGTAATATTTTTTCTTTATTGTAAAATGCCTGACAATGTGCAAAGTTATCACATATATCAACTCCTGCCTCATGTCCGCCATCATTAATTTTTCTATACAAATAAGTTCTAGCAATTATAGCCTGTGCTTTCAGTGCTTCTATTTCATAATATGGTGGCATTTCAGAAG
>CAJLBR010000028.1 GCA_905204915.1 uncultured Clostridium sp. | reverse complement strand
AACTAAAACAATAGTTCCGGAAAATTCTATAAATAAGTCAGTAACATGGTCAACTAGTAATAAAGATGTAGCAACTGTAAGTGCTGGTACTATCACTGCTCAATCAGCAGGTGAGGCAATAATAACTGCCAAAACAGTAAATGGTAAAACTGCAACATGTAAAGTAATTGTTAGCAAAAACATGGATTTAAAAGTTGAGGATAGCGCAAATTCAGATGTAGTACTTGGTGGAAGTACTATAACATATAAAATTTCAACTAAAGATTATGGGGAAGATGTAGTGTTTGATGAAAGTAAAATTTCTGTTACTTATGGTGATAAAATAGGCGAAACAGGCGCAGAAGTTTCTTCTGGTGGAACAGGTGGCGCAGAAGTTGTACCAACTATTACTAATAAAGGGGACTACATTGAGCTAAAGGTAAAAACTTATAATGATTCCTTAAAATCAGGATATTACACTATAAATATGAAGTCTGGCGCAGCAACTACAAGTAGTGGAGTAAAAAATTCAAGTTTAATACTAACTAAATATGTTGCGTGTTTAGATTTGAATGCTTCTAATGATTCAATAACAGCAATTGTTGGAGTGCATAATTCATTTCAAATAAAATCTTATAATTATTATTTAGATGATGAGTTAAAAAGTGAAGAAAACACTACAAATGAATATACATTTGATGCAGTGAGTGGAAACACTTATACAATAAGCGTAAATGTTTCATTTTATATTGATAAAAATGGTAATGAATATGTTAAAAGCGGAACTATAAAAAGAAAGGTTACAGTTCCACAAACATCAAATGGAATAGAAGTTTATTATATTGATGTAAATTATTCTGATGAAGAAAATTTATCAGCCGATTCAATATTCTTAAGAGCAAAACAGAGTGATGGAAATTATAAAACAATGCTAATAGACATGGCAAGAGATGATGAAATAACAGTAAACAAAATTCATAATGTACTAAAAAAATTAGTACCATCTGAAAAAGATTCTAATGGTAATACAGTAAGAAAAATAGACTACGTATTAGTAACTCACTTTGACATAGATCATTATGGTGGATTTTCAAAACTTACAGGAATAGTTGCAGACAAGACTGAAAAGAAAACTTATGTTGATAATAGTGCAACAAATAAAATTAATAATGAAAGCTGTTATTATTCTTTTGGAAAATATATTGTAAGTTCAAATTATGAAGAATTTATAGATGGAATAAATATGAAATCTACAATTGTAAATTATGCTAAAGATAATAACAAACTTATGACTGTAAGAGCAGGAAATTATATAAAACTAGGTAGTGCAACATTAAATATATTTGCACCATATCCATACGAAAGTGTTCATAAAGAGTGGTTAGTTTCAACTGAAAAGGATAGTACATCAGAGAGAATAGATAACACTTTATGGATGGCAAATGGTTTTTATAGAATAGCTCAAACTTCTCAAAATAATGATTCAATAGTATTAAAAATATGTGTTGGAAAAGATAAAAACTTATTAACAGGTGATTCATTATTTTATACAGAAGAGTTACTAACAGGTAAAGTAGCAGAGGAAACTAAAGTATTAAATTCAGATAGGTATTCTATAGTAAAATGGCAATATGCTATAAGTAATCCAAATTTTGGATTAGCAATAAAAGAAAAACATGACTTTGATGGCACAGGAACAACAACAGAAAAAGAACAATATATTAATTTGGTTGCTGATTTAAGAAATAAATATACGGATGATCAAATAGAGGCATTTAAGTTACAAAGACTTACTAAAAAAGATATAAGTGCACAAATTCTGAAGAAAGGACATCATTCAACATTTAATTCTACTTCAGTAGATTTCTTAAAATTAGTTAACCCAGACAAAATTGTAATAACTGGTCTTGACTTAGAACATGGACTTCCTGATGGAAAAGCCGGTAGTTTAAACTCTACTTTTACAAGTTTAAATACTCAACCTGCAATAAGAATCAGAGAATATTATAAATCTAAAGGCATAACATTTAATTCGTCTAACTGGACAAACTATGTAATAGGTATAAATAGATCAGACGTTGCATATCAAAGTGCATACAAATTAAGCACAACTGGTAATGGTTGGGTAAATTAATAAATTGACTTATTTATGTAAATATGATATACTATAAATGCAGAGTGAGATTACCAAATAGGAAATAATTATCCTGGGATCTAGTAATGTAACCTAAAGGAGGTTATAAATGAATTCGTTTATTAAAATGCGTGAGAGGCGCAAGCGGATAACTAGTACAACAATTTCAATAGTTGCAATTATTGTACTTATAGCATTATGTGCTAAATTTACAAATTTAACTGTTGTACTGTGGTACTTTTCATGGGCACTTATTTTTGGGGGGTTATGGAAGAAGATAGGCAAGAAATCTTTCATTGCTTTTATACCGGTTGTCAGATGGTTTTACCTTTTCTTGGCAGTTAATCAGACTCCAATTCTTATTGTATTTTGCATAATTCCTTTTGTTAATATCATAGGAATTCCAAAGGTATTATGGATTTTGTGTAAAGCGTACTATAAGAAAATGAAGGCAAAAGCTACCCAAAAATGAAAACAGAGGGAATAATATTCCTCTGTTTTTTATTTGTTTTTATACTTGATTCTTTTGTTATTTTTTAATTAATCTTATAATAAATATAATCAACAATAATGCAAGACTAGAAATTAAAAATCCGTATAATGAGAATAAAAAAGTAACAACGTTTAAAATCCTTTCATTCTGGTTAATTGAGTAAACTTTTTTCCGCATATAAGCAATTGCAAAAAGAATGCTTAAAATTATATATGGTATTAATACCATCATAAGTGAATGAATGTTAAAAAATGTGGCTATCAAAGATACAGTACCGGTAATTATGACTGCGATCTTAAATAGGGCTGTATTAATTAAGCTATTCATAAGAAAATCCTCCTAATAAATTTATCAGAAATTTGTAATATTTGTTAGAAATTATACCATATATTAGCATATGTTTCAACCAAAATATTTACATAAAAGATATTTTAATAAATCGCTTGCATTGTTTATATATATATAGTATAATTATTAATGTAGGGTAATTCCTACAAAACATAGCAATTTCTTAATTGCTGTGAAGTTAAATTTCAAAATTAAAATTTAAGGAGTGTGTATTATGATAGGAGATAATGAAGTAAAAACAGTTGTATCACCTTTCGCAGTTAGAGAAAATGAGATAAAGGTCTTTGATGGTAAAGAAGGGTTTGCATCAATAAACCAAGTAGTATTTAAAATGGATATGGGATATATTAATGAATCACATATCAAAGCTTTAGAAGTAGTAAATGAATTTTCTTTTGTAACTTCTAGACAAGTTACTCAAATTCTTGAAAAAAGAGGAAAATTAGATGATATAGAACCAGATAAGAGACAAAATAAAGTAGCTAAATGGCTTGAAGATTTAACAAAATCAAAAGTTATTTCTCGTTACTTTTTCCAAAGTGAATCTGGTAAAAGTTCATATAGAGTATATGCAATGGATAAAATTGCAACATATATTTTAAAACAAAGAAATATTCCAACAGCTTGGCAACCAACAGATAATACAAAACCTGCTTACGCTGTAAAAAGAAAATTAGCTGGTAACCAAATAGTAATTGCATATATGCAAAAAGTAGCAGCTTTTAAGGAAGCAAATCCAAATATAATATTATATTCTAAAAAATATAATGTAAAATTTAGACCAACAGGTGGACTTGTTACTTTAAAAAATGGTTCAGAAGATGTAAACTTTGTATTTGAAGTTGTAAGAAGAAATGAAGATTGGCAAAATATGTTTGCTGAAAAAGTTCAATTATACTCAGATTTCTATGAAAATTTTGCTAAAAATGATGCTGGATTTTATGAAAAACCACAACTTGTATTTGTTGGAGAAGATTTAAAACATATAGCTGAAATGTTCAGAATAATTAAAAAAGTTACAAATGAACTAAAAGATAGTGAAATGTATTTTACAACTGAATTAAAACATCTTGATGAAACTCTAGAAAATACAATTAGTGTTTTTGAATTTGAAGAGGATACTAAAAAATATAAAGTTGTAACAAAAACTTTAGATATTTTAAAACCTGGTGATAATTCAGATAAGAAAAATGAAATAAATACTGATATGAAATTTAATTCTAACATGATTGTAGAATAGTTTATATTTCAGTATAAAAATATTATAAAAAGACCGTAAAGCATAATTTTACGGCCTTTTTTATTTTTGTAGTAACTTTTATACTCTTTTTAATTAAATAGTTGCAAATTGGTATAAATATCCATAAAAATTAGCATATTAGAAGTATATACGGAGAAAAATATGAAAATCAATATTAGTAATGAAATCAAATTTAATATAATGGCAACTATTTTAGTTATAATACTGGCAATTACTTTAACGCCAATTACTTTTCAAAATGATACATATTATACTATAAAAGTAGGAGAGAGCATTGTAAATAATGGAATAGATATGCAAGATCATTTATCTTGGCATGAGGAATTAAATTATACTTATCCACATTGGTTATACGATCTTATGACTTACGGAGTATATTCACATTTTGGATTTACAGGAGTATATGTTCTAACATGTATATTTTCAGCTATATTAGCAATTACAATATATTTTACAAATTCTAAAATATGCAAAAATAATATAATATCATTTTTTATTACATTTATAACTTTATTTTTTATTAGGGCATTTATTGCTGCAAGGGCACAACTTGTTACATTTATACTATTTGTACTAACAATATATTTTATTGAAAAATATTTAGAAAACAAAAATAAAATATATGCCTTAGGACTTATAATAATTCCAATTATAATAGCAAATATTCATATAGCGGTATTTCCATTTTATTTTATACTCTACTTACCATATATAGGCGAGTATATTATTGCAAAATTAATGTTTAAGTTGCCTTTTTCAAATCTAAAACTTAAACATTTGCAAAAAAGATTAAAGAAATGTGAAGAAAATAAGAGAAATATAAAATTAGAAAAAAATCTAAAAACTAAGATAGAAAAAAGTAAAAAATCTATAGAAAATAAAACTTTTAGATTTAAAGAGTTAAAATCTAGTAGCTTTAAAATAAAAATAGAAGAAAACGATAATGTAAAGTCATTAATTCTTGTTATGATAATAAGTTTATTTACAGGATTTTTAACTCCACTTGGAACAAATCCATATACATATCTTGTAAAAACAATGATGGGGAATACAACCGCACATATAAAAGAACATGCAGCAATCACACTTGCTAGATTTCCAGAAGCTTTAATATTTATAGCAATATTTATTATAATTTTAACTTTTACAAAAGTGAAAATAAAATTATCAGATTTATTTTTAGTAGGAGGACTTACAATACTTACAATATTTTCACAAAGACAATTTTCAATGTTAGCTCTTTTAGGATCATTTACAATTTCAAAATTAATATTTGAGTTAATATCTCTTAATCCTAAAAATCAATTAAGGCAAAGTGTCAATTTACTAGAAGGATTTTTATTTGTAATGGTTACAATTTTAATTTGTATATGTATTTTAAGAAATAGAATAAAAGAAAAATTTATAGATGAATCAAACTATCCAGTTTTAGCATGTGACTTTATAAATCAAAACATAGATATAAAAAATTCAAGATTCTATAATGAATATAACTACGGAAGTTACATGATATTTAGAAATATACCAGTATTTATTGATTCAAGAGCTGATTTATATGATCCAAAGTTTAGTCATAAAGAAAATGATATATTCATGGATTATATAAACACTGATAATTTAAATACTTTTTGTGAAGAAACATTTGAAAAATATAAAATAACTCATATAATAACTCAAAATGGTAGTAGCCTTAATAATGAAATAAGACATTTAAATTCACCAATTTATAGTGAAATTTATAAAGATGATAATTTTACTATATACGAAATTAAAAGGTAAATTTTTGTCAAAGATTTTGTTTTTTTAGCTATAGCTATTGAAAATTTATTTTTTATAATATAAAATGTAACTGTATATAAGGGAGGAATTGATTATGTCAGTAAAAGTAGCAATTAATGGATTTGGACGTATCGGACGTCTTGCATTTAGACAAATGTTTGGAGCAGAAGGGTATGAAGTTGTAGCAATAAACGACTTAACAAGCCCTAAAATGTTAGCTCAATTATTAAAATATGATTCAGCACAAGGAAGATATGAAAAAGCAGACAGCGTTGTAGCTGGTGAAGATTCTATAACAGTTGATGGAAAAACAATAAAAATATATGCAGAAGCAGATGCTTCTAAATTACCTTGGGGAGAAATAGGAGTAGATGTTGTTCTAGAATGTACAGGATTTTATACTTCTAAAGAAAAATCTGAGGCTCATATAAAAGCAGGAGCAAAGAAAGTTGTTATATCAGCACCAGCTGGTTCTGATTTACCAACAATTGTATACGGTGTAAACGAAAATACATTAAAAGCAGAAGATAAAATAATTTCTGCAGCATCATGTACAACAAACTGCTTAGCACCAATGGCTAAAGCATTAAATGATTATGCAAAAATAAAATCAGGAATAATGACAACAGTACACGCATATACTGGTGATCAAATGTTACTAGATGGACCACACAGAAAAGGAGATTTAAGAAGAGCAAGAGCTGCTGCTATAAACATAGTTCCAAACTCAACTGGAGCTGCTAAAGCAATCGGTCTTGTAATTCCTGAATTAAATGGAAAATTAATTGGTTCTGCACAAAGAGTACCGGTAGCAACAGGATCAACAACAATACTTGTTGCTGTAGTTGAAGGAAAAGATATTACAGTAGAATCTATAAATGAAGCAATGAAAAAAGCTTCTAATGAATCTTATGGATACACAGATGAATTACTAGTATCTTCAGATGTAATAGGAATGAGATATGGTTCTTTATTTGATAGTACTCAAACAATGGTAACAAAAATTGATGAAGGATTATATCAAGTTCAAGTTGTTTCTTGGTATGATAATGAAAATTCATATACAAGTCAAATGGTTAGAACAATAAAATATTTCGCAGAATTAGACTAATCTTTTAATAATAAAATTGAAGGAACACTTGAAAAGTGTTCCTTTTTAATATAAAATAAGACTATGATAATGTTTATATATTTATAACGTTTCAAATTAAAAGTAGCTATAAGTTTTGAGCGATTTATATAAAATATATTAGGAGGAATTTTTATGAATAAAAAAACAGTAAGAGACGTAAGTGTAAAATCAAAAAGAGTACTTGTAAGATGTGACTTTAATGTACCAATAGATAGCAAAACAGGTGAGATTACTAGTGATAAGAGAATAGTAGAATCATTAAAAACAATAAAGTACTTAATAAATGCAGGAGCAAAAGTAATACTTTGTTCACACATTGGTAAAACTGGACAAAATAAATCATTATTACCAGTTAGCAAAAGACTAGCAGAATTACTAGAAAAAGATGTTTTATTTATAGAAGATATATTTGCAGATAGTACAAGAGATGTAATCGATTCTATGCAAGATTCAGATGTTGTATTATTAGAAAATACTAGAATGACTGAAAAAGAAGAAGCAAATGACGAAGAATTTGCTAAATACTTAGCTAGTTTTGCAGACATATTTGTAAATGATGCTTTTGGATCTGCACATAGAGCACATGCTTCAACAGAAGGCGTTACTCATTATTTACCAGCATACTCAGGATTTTTAATAGAAAAAGAAATAGAAGCTTTGGATAATTCAATAAATAATCCAAAACGTCCACTTGTAGCAATCGTTGGTGGAGCAAAAGTTTCAAGTAAAATAGGCGTTTTAACTGCACTATTAGACAAAGTAGATACTTTACTAATTGGTGGTGCAATGACATATACATTTGTAAAAGCTGAAGGTGGAAAAATAGGAAATTCACTATGTGAAGAAGATAAAACTGATGTAGCATTAGAAATTTTACAAAAAGCTGCAAATAAAGGAGTAAAAATGTTACTACCAGTAGATAACGTAGTAGCTAAAGAAATGTCTGAGGATGCAGAAGTAAAAACTGTTGGAGTATCTGAAATAGAAGATGGATACATGGGACTTGATATTGGTAAAAAAACAATAGCAATGTATCAAGAAGAAATAAAAAAAGCAGGTACTGTAGTATGGAATGGACCAGTTGGAATGTTTGAAATTGATAAATTTGCTGAAGGAACTAGAAAAATAGCTGAGGCTATGGCAGAATCAGATGCAATCACAATTATAGGTGGTGGAGATAGTGCTGCTGCTGTAGAAAAATTTGGTCTTGAAGATAAAATGACACATATATCAACAGGTGGTGGAGCTTCTTTAGAGTTTATGGAAGGGAAAAAATTACCTGGAATAGAAGCATTACAAGACAAATAAAGGAGAAATAAAATGGGAAAAGTAAAAGTTACTAATATAAGTAAATTTATATCTTTTATAATAATTTTAGTTTTAATCGTAGTATTTATAGTAGTTTTAGTTGTGTCTTCTAATAGTAAAAATATAAATGAAAACACTGATATTAGTAAACTTAACAGTAATAAATACTCAGAAAAAATTCTTGAAGAATATGAAAAAGATGGTAAAAAAGAACAATTTTTAAAAGAATATGATGAGGTACAGAATGCAGTTGGGGTATACCTTATTGAAAACTCAACATTAAATGAAAATTCTTTTGAAAATATAGTAAGTGATACTAAAAAAATACTTGAAAAAGATAATTGGGAAGCTTTAAATGTTAATAAACCAGAAACGTGGAATGGAACTTGGACACTAGATGATTCAGGAAATGTAAAATTTCAATTTGGTAAAAAAGAAATAGAACCAAGTTGGTCAAAAGACAGTGAAGTAAGTTCTAAAATAATATTTAATTAGAAAGAGTGATAATATGAGAAAAAAAATAATAGCAGGAAATTGGAAAATGAATAATACAATATCAGAAGCTGAAAATTTTGTATCTAGCATAATAGATAGAATAAACGTTGATGATGTTGACGTTGTAATTTGTCCAAACTTTGTATGTTTAGAAACTGTTGGAAATCTATTAGATGGAAAGAAAGTTTCACTTGGAGCTCAAAATGTTTACTTTGAAGAAAAAGGAGCATATACAGGTGAAGTTTCAGCAGACATGTTAGTATCTGCATTTGTAGATTACACAATAGTAGGACATAGTGAAAGAAGAACATATTTTGGTGAAACTGATGAAGATGTAAATAAAAAAGTAAAAATCTTATTATCAAGGGATATTAAACCAATAATATGCGTTGGTGAAACTTTGGAACAAAGGGAAGAAGGAAAACATTTAAATCTTGTTAAAATGCAAGTTATAAATGCACTAAAAGATATTGACGAAAAGAGTGTTAGTGAAAAAGTTGTAATTGCCTATGAACCAATTTGGGCAATTGGAACTGGAAAAACTGCTACTGCAGAGGAAGCAAATGAAATGTGTAAATTTATAAGAAGTGTAATAGCAGAAATTTACTCAGAAAAAGTTGCGCAAAAAGTAAGAATTCAATACGGTGGAAGTGTTAATTCTAAAAATGCATCAGAAATATTAAATATGTCTGATATAGATGGTGCTTTAGTCGGAGGAGCAAGTTTAAAAGAAGATTTTGTATCTATTGTAAATTTCTAAAAGAAATGATATAATATTGTAGTTGTAAAAAATTAGAAAGAGAAGTGTATATTATGAAAGATAGACAGTATATGTTAATGATTTTAGATGGAGTTGGTATTGCTGATGAAAATCCTGGTAATGCATTTAAACTTGCAAATACACCTAATTTAGATAGATTGTTTGCTAAATATAAAAGTACTCATGTAAGAACTAGTGGATTGGCTGTAGGCCTTCCAGATGGACAAATGGGTAACTCAGAAGTAGGACATACTAATATAGGTGCAGGAAGAATAGTATATCAAGAACTTACAAGAATTACTAAGGAAATAGAAGATGAAAAATTCTTTCAAAATCCTGAATTTCTAAAAGCCATTAAACATGTAAAAGACAATAATAGCAGTCTTCATATAATGGGACTTGTTTCTGATGGAGGAGTACATGCTCATATTGATCATTTATTTGCTTTATTAGAACTTGCAAAAAGAGAGAACATAGAAAAAGTATACGTTCATGCGTTTTTAGATGGTAGAGATACACCACCAACATCTGCTATTGAATACTTAAAAAAATTAGAAGAAAAAATGAGTGAAATTGGTGTTGGTAAAGTAGCTTCTTTGGTAGGAAGATACTACGCAATGGATAGAGATAATAGATGGGAAAGAATCAAACTTGCATATGATGCTATTGCAAAGGGAACAGGAAGTAAATTTAAAACAGTTCAAAAAGCAATTGAAAATTCTTATGAAGCACAAGAATTTGACGAGTTTGTTAAACCGATAGTTATTACTGATGATGAATCAAATCCAATTGGAACATTAAATAGTGGAGATTCAGCTATTTTCTTCAATTTTAGACCAGATAGAGCACGTGAACTTACTCGTGCATTTACTGAAAAAGAATTTGATAGCTTTGAAAGAAAAGATATCCAAGACTTACTATTTGTAACAATGACACAATATGATGAATCTTTAAAGAATTTATCTGTTGCATATAAACCACAAGTATTAAAGAATACATTTGGTGAGTATATTAGTGATAATGGATATACTCAATTAAGAATTGCAGAAACTGAAAAGTATGCTCATGTTACTTTCTTCTTTAACGGTGGTGAAGAAAAAGAATATCCTGGAGAATCTAGAATTTTAGTTCCATCTCCAAAGGTTGCAACATATGATTTAAAACCAGAAATGTCTGCTTACGAAGTAACAGATAACTTACTAAAAGCAATCGATGATAAAAAATATGACGTAATAGTTATAAATTATGCAAATGGAGATATGGTAGGACATACTGGAAATATAGAAAAAACAATTCAAGCTGTTGAAGCTGTGGATGATTGTGTTGGAAAAGTTATTTCTAAGCTTGAAAGTGTTGGTGGAGAGGCTTTAATTACAGCTGATCATGGTAATTGTGAATATATGCTAGATTTAAAGACTGGTGAACCAATTACTTCTCACTCAACATTTGATGTTCCACTTATAGCTGTATCAGATAGAGTAAAAGAATTAAAATCTGGTAGACTTTGCGATTTAACACCAACTATGTTAGATCTTATGGGACTTGAAAAACCAGAAGAAATGACAGGTGAATCTTTAGTAATTTTATAAAAGAGGTAGCTTATGGATGATAAAAAAGATTTCAAAACTAGAGAAGACTTTGAAACAGAGGCAGAATGGTGGACTTATCAACTAACAAATGACTTGCTAGATGATGAGGAAGAAGAAGAGCCTAAAGAAGAAGTCGATGAATATGGAATATTTGAATGTATGAATTGTGGTGAAATAATTGATGAAGAAATTACTAAACCAGACATAACTAAAAAATATTCTGAAAGACTTAGATGCCCAAAATGTGGAAAAAGAAAGTTTAAAAAGATTACTAAAGAGAAGAAAGAACAACTTCTAAGAAAGAAAAAAAATAAAGAAGAACAAGAAAAAAAAGATGTAGCAACTGATTATTCAAAAGATATGCAAAATGATATAAAGGATTTATTCGATGACTTAGAAATTAAGTTAAAAAATAAAGAGATAACTCCTGAGAGATTTGTTGCATTGTTTTACTCAATAAGTTGTAAAATAATGACTTACTACGATAAGGCATATAGAAAACAATATTTTGCAAGCTTTATAGATTGGAAAAGTGAACCAAAAAGAATCTATGAAATGGGACAAACCATATTAGATTTATATGATATTAAACAAACTCAAGAGGATATTACAAAATCTTATGAAGCTGAAAAAGATGAAGTATATAATGCATATATGTCTAAGTATGAACATGGAGATGAAGAAGCTTTTAAAGAATATAAAGATAACGCTACATTAAAAGGATATATAAAACAAATTGCTGCAAGACAAGTTGCTGAAGAACAGGCCATGAAAAGATTAGAGAAAAACGAACAAAAATTATCAGACAAGCAAAGAGCAAAATCAGAAGATGACTTCAGAAAGAGTCTAGAGAGCAATGTAAAAAGATTATAATAATTAAAGCTGTATGCCCAATAGGTATATAGCTTTTTTTGGTTAAAATGTCTATTTTTGTAAAGTAATAAAATTTTTGAATAACAATTAATGCTAAATACGAATAATAAAAATATATTGTTATAGGAGGGAATTTTATGAAAACAAGTATAAAAATAGAATCTGTTTATGCAAGAGAAATTTTAGACTCTAGGGGTAATCCAACAGTTGAGGTAGAAGTTATATGTGAAGGAGGTTTCTTTGGCCGTGCATCAGTACCGTCAGGAGCTTCAACTGGAGCATATGAAGCAATCGAGTTAAGAGACGAAGATGATGATAGATACTGCGGAAAAGGTGTAGAAAATGCAGTTGAAAATATAAATGATATAATTGCACCAGAGTTAGAAGGAGCAAATGTGCTAGATCAAGTTACAATAGACAATATAATGTTGGAACTTGATGGAACGGAAAATAAAAAAAGATTAGGGGCCAATGCAATTTTAGGAGTTTCACTTGCTGTTGCTAAAGCTGCCAGTGATGCTTTAGGTGTAAGTTTCTATAATTATCTTGGCGGTGTTAATGCTAAAGTTATGCCTGTTCCAATGATGAATATTTTAAATGGTGGTAAACATGCTGATAATAGTGTAAATATTCAAGAATTTATGATAATGCCAGTAGGAGCTCCATCTTTTAAAGAAGCACTTAGAATGTGCTCTGAAGTTTTACATAATCTAAAAAAAGTTTTAAAAAGTAAAGGTTATTCAACGGCTGTTGGGGATGAAGGTGGTTTTGCACCGGATCTTAAAGAGGATGATGAAGCTTTAGAATATATATCTGAAGCAATTAAAAAAGCAGGATATATACCAAATAAGGATTTTAGAGTTGCACTTGATGTAGCAGCTACAGAAATGTATGACGAGGCTTTGAAAAAAGGAGAAGAAGGCTCATATTATTTCTGGAAAAGTGATAAAATGTTCACAAGAGAAGAATTAATTGAATATTATGAAGAATTAGTTAATAAGTATCCAATGATAATATCAATAGAAGATGGATTAGCTGAAGAAGATTGGGAAGGTTGGAAGATATTAACTGAAAAACTTGGTAAAAAAATTCAACTTGTAGGCGATGATCTATTTGTAACAAATACAAAAAGATTAAAAAAAGGAATTGATTTAGGAGTTGCTAATTCAATACTAATAAAATTAAATCAAATTGGTACTGTAACAGAGACAATTGATGCAGTTCAAATGGCAAATAGAGCAGGGTATACCGCAGTTGTATCACATCGTTCAGGTGAAACCGAAGATACTAGTATAGCAGATCTTGTAGTTGCATTAAATGCAGGACAGATAAAAACAGGAGCACCTTCTAGAACAGATAGAGTATGTAAATATAATCAATTATTAAGAATTGAAGAAGAATTAGACTTCGTAAGTGAATACCCAGGAATGAAAGCATTTTTCAATTTGAAGCAGGAAAAAAATAATTAAAATAAATACACCAAGGATTTAACCTTGGTGTATTTCTGTCTGATTTATCTTATTTTAACAAGAAAAATCACGTAGGACTTAATAATTTGTTTAGTTGGATGAACGAAGCAAAAGAAAATGTTAATCCGTTCAAAATTGTAATAATGCAGGAAATTCAAACGAATTTATTGAGTTTATGCTAAAAATTATAGATGAAGCTGTAGATGGAATAATTTTAAATCAACAAGAAACTACACAAAAAACTACACAAGAAAAAATAATAAATTTAATTAAGAAAAATCCAGGTATTACACAGGTTGAAATGGCTAAAACACTTGATTTAACAAGAGATGATATATCGTACAATATAAAAGTGCTAAAAGAAAAAGGCATTATTGAAAGAGTAGGCTCTACAAAAATGGAATTTGGAAAGTAAATGAAGTAGAGTAATGACAGATAATAATAATTTGAAAAGGCAGATGGTCTATTTACCACATTTTTATGTTAAATGCAACCAATATTGTTGCATATTTACATAAATTATGCTATAATGTGTGCTGATATAGGTAAGTCTTAATACCTTTTTTCACTAATTAGTGAGAGGGAATTAACCTCTAGCTTTTTAGTTTAACTTATATAAAACCAATGCTTCAATAAAAGTGATAAGGAGGACAAATTATGTCATACGCTTTTGCAGGAGTTATTAACTCCAAATGGAATGAGGAGGTTGTGGAATATTTAGCCTCTAAATTTAATTCCGTTAATCCTCGGATTATAGTTCTATCTAAAACTGTGTTTATCAATGCAACTTTAGCTAAATTTGATAATGTAAGTTTTGTTATCAATGCAGCTGGCGAATGTCTCGAATTATCATTCGCAAAAGTTGATACAGATAAGATGGATTCTGTAATCCAAGAAATTCTAAAATGGGATGCGTTTACTAAATATCCATCTCGATTTTACGTAAAACTGGATAAGGACACTTCACGTTCGATTTTGTTTGATACTGGCGTGCGTCAAGGACCTAAGTGCTTTAAGAGATATTTTCACAGATATGAAACTGAGATAATTCGAATTAAAGACGAGTAACAATCGTGAAGAAAAAAATAATTAAAATAAAAACACCAAGGATTTAACCTTGGTGTTTTTCTGTCTGATTTATCTTATTTTAACAAGTTTTTATAAGAAAAATCACGTAGGACTTAATATCTTCAGAAGAAATTTCAATTTCATCAAAACCTTCAAATTTTAGGAATGAAGCGATTGTTGCCTTGAGATGATCTGCAGCTTCCGAATACGAAAAACGATTTTTTGCATAAATCTTTCTTAGAGCAACCTTAGAAATTTTTATAGAGGCATCGCAGCTTGTAGAGTGGTTTATTATGGTGTTAAAAGCTATTTTTTTCCAGATATTTCTGATAATATTAAGCTCTTTCTCATTTAAAATCACATTTCCGCAAGCTTCTTCTTCTTTTGTTCTTAAAGAAAATTCCCTTAATACCGGTTTACAACTGATTCTTCCAATTGATTTGATAAATTCTTCGTGTGATGAAATAGATGCAGAATCAAAAAGATTATATGTTCCACTGATTACAGCATCTAAGTTGCTTACCGGCACGTAAGAAGTCCCCTCAAATACTTCTAAGTACCGTCTTAATTGACGCTTCTGAGGAATTGAAGTTGCCATTGTTTTTGACATAAAAGATTACCTCCCATAAAAATAGTTATTTTTAATACTGCCTAAAAAGTAAAATGATTATACTACAAATATATGCAAAAATCAATAGTAAAATTTCACTGATAGTACTAAAAATTTTTTTGTAAATTCAGGTTTTGAGAGATCCATATTATAAAATCTTTTGAATTTCATAATGGATTCATTTAGTCCTCGTACATAGTCTTTACCATATAGCATCTTTAGCTCCTTAATATAAAAATTTATATTAATAAACCTGGTATGATGTGGTGAATATGCATCTTTAACAACTTCTTCCCAAATGATTTTGAAGATTTGGAATTCATATATTTCAGAAGTTATAGTGGTATTGTCATCATAGTTATTTGTTTGATTTCTTAAAATGTATTCGTTTAAAAGTTTAAATTCGCATTTTGTTTTTAAGATTGAGATCATTCCATCAAAGTCTGTAAAAAATGGATTACAAATTATATTGCAAAAAAAGCTTACAATTAAAGATTTGTAAACATCATCTGACCTTATGTTCCGGATGATCAAAACAACTTGACTTAAGTTAAGCCGTGATGGTATAACTTTTGAAATTGGTTGGCACATTTTTTTGAATTCCTCCTTATATTAAGTAGAGTTATATGATATTTGATATGTAATATTATAGCATATGTTTACATAAAAGTCAAACTAATTTTAATAAGTATTATTCTTGAATATTTTAAACAGATATTATATAATAAAATTTATAATAATATTTATAATAATATCATAGAGGTGATTTTATGCCAAAAGCAT
>CAJLBR010000027.1 GCA_905204915.1 uncultured Clostridium sp. | reverse complement strand
GTAAATAAAACATCTTCTGCGGTAAGGTTAAAACATATCCCAACAGGAATAGTGGTTTCTTGTCAAACTGAAAGATCGCAATTTCAAAATAGAGATTATGCAATGAAAATGTTAAAGTCTAAATTGTATAAGCTAGAACAAGAAAACAATAGAAAAAAATTAGAAGGAATAAAAGGAAAATCATCAGATAATGCATTTGGAAGCCAAATAAGATCATATGTATTCTGTCCATATACTTTGGTAAAAGATCATAGAACAGGGTACGAGATTGGTAATATAGAAGGTGTAATGGATGGTAAAATAGATGACTTTTTATACGAATACTTGAAATACATAAAGAAAGATGATATAATTTGATATAGGTTACATAATTTAAAAGGAGGAATTAATTAATGAACTTTAATTATAGTGAGTCAAATAAAATACCGTCTATATTGTTCGATCTCGATGGAACTATTACTAACTTTGAAAAACTGGACAACAAAATTGTTCGGGAAGAGATATTTAAAGACTGTCCAATTGTAGTGGCGATTGATAAAATTGCTTGGAAAGTTAACCGGCTAGATCTTATAAAAAACACCACTATTATGCTTAAGCTAAGACTTTTTGTATATTCTTTGATCGCAGGCATCAGTTACAAAAAAGTTTTTGATGAGTATAGCAAAGGGTATGTTGAATATTCAAGAAAGGAAATTTTGAAGCATAAAAAACTTATAAAGACTCTTAAGGAAAAAGGATATCACATTATTGTTTTATCAAATAACAAAATGGCAGATAATCTATTTTTGGAGGAGGCTGAGATAAGTTCTGTTAATTCAAAATTTAGAGAGATAAGAAAAATCAAAGAGTATTGTTATATAAAGTACTTTGTCGGTAACAATCTTATGGATGATATAGTACCAGCCTTTCTTTACAATGTAAAATCTGTTTATGTTGGAAAAAGTAAAGCGGTAATATGGATATCTAAATTCTTGAACGCTAAAAATATAAGATCACTTGAATGTCTAAAGAAAATAAAAAAATCAGGGTAATCCCTGATTTTTTTGTTTAATTTTTAAATAAACGTAAATAATGCAACAATTTTTTGAAATATTGAAGTTTTTTTCTTGTTATATACAGTTGGTAAGTTATCACCATTTATATTAAATACATTGTAATTTTCAGAAAGTGGAACTTTCGTTAATTTAATTTCACCATCATTAATTGTCATTTTTAATACATCAAATCCATCATCCATCATTATGAATAATAGACTAGGTTCATATACAGAACTCCAGAAAACATTTTCAATTTGTATACTGCTATATTTTTTACTTTTAGCTTTTATAGCAGTGAATATTTCTTCTACTATGTAAGTATCTGTAGTCATTGATGGATTAGTAAGTAAATATCTTAAATTATCTAGATGAATAACTTTAGTATTTTTTTCTAAATCTTTTGATTTTTTATCTAGATTAGAAATTTCAACTAAATTTAAGAATGTATTGTCTACAGTTAAAGCTACTAAAGAAGTATTTTCTTTTAGCTTAACTTCAGTTAACTTTTTGAATGACAATTGTCTATATATCTTTATATATTTTTCTGATGATATAATTTCGTTTACAAGACTATATTTTATTTTTGCTATCAAGTTAGAAGCAGTTGACTCATATGTACTTAGAAGTTTTGAAGTAATAGTAGAGTATATAGCATCTTTTAAAATATCACTTTCTACAATAAGCATTTTACTTATTTCTTTTAATTTAATTGCGTATTCTAAAGGATCGTATTTAACTTCGTTTTGAAGAAGAATTTTTACTAAAATGTTTTGAATTTTATAAATATTAGTAAGTATATTTTCTTCTAAGAAATTTATCTTTTCAGAAAGACTTGCTTCAATTTTTTCATCGAAATCTTCTTCATCAATTTTTAATTCTTTATATTCTAATTTTTGTATAGCAGTTTTTATTGCAAGCTTTATAGTATCTCTTTTATTAGTAAGTTCAGAGATATCATCATTTAAAGCATTTTTTCTAATTTCTATATAATTTTCATTTAGCTTTCTATTTAAGAAGCAAAGTTTGTTATAGTTAGAATACATTCTACTTGCAGTATCAAATAGTTTAAGAAGTTCATCATTATCTTCAAATCCTGCTTTTTCTAGTACTTTATTTAAGTATTTTATCGGTGAAGCAGAGAATAGGTTAGAATATAATTCTTCTTCAGAAATGTTGCAACAAAAACACATTTGCTTTAGTAGTTTTCCTTCTAAGAAATATATATCATTATCACTATTAATTCTGTTTCCCAAAAAGTCATTATCATAAGTTCTATATGTTGGTACAATACTTAATGTAGTAGGAGAAGTATAAAGTAGTCTACATACTAGATTAGACATAACAGCCCTATTAAATCCAAAGTTTTTATGTGCTATTTTATAACTTTTTGATGCAAGTGAAGTAGTAGAGTAACCAACACTAAACTTCTTACTATCTAGTTCAGTTGTAGAAAGTACATATAAAATACGAAGATAAACTGATTCAAAATTATTTATATCTTTTATGTACAATTCTTTTTTCATAGCATCATAATATCCAGACTTATAATCAAGTCCAGTTAAATCGCCAGTTATTATTGTATCAATATTGTTAAATAACTTCTTTGTTATTTTTGTTTCGTCAAAAGAAGAAATGTATCCAAAATTTACAAGTTTATCTATTAAATCTTGAATTATATCAATAAGTTTATCATCAACTTTACATTTCTTTTGTAATTTTTTTAAATAATTTTTCATTATTTTTATCCTCCGTTAACATGAATCTATTCAACTTATATTTTATACTAAAATAAAAAAATATACAACTTATTTTAATAAAAATGTTGTATATTTTTTTATATATTTTAAACTATTTTTTCGTATTGAAATTTTCTTTTATTGTTTGTCTTTCTCTTGCTATTGCAAGGGCACTTTGTGGTACATCTTTATTTATTACAGAACCAGCAGCAACTATTGCATTTTCTTCAATTGTAACAGGTGCTAGTAATGTAGAATTTGCTCCAATGAAAGCGTTATCTTTAATTACGGTTCTATTCTTTTCCCAGTTTATATTCATGTTAGCAGTTATTGCACCACATGCAATTTCAACATTGTTTCCAATATCTGCATCACCAGTGTATATAAAGTGAGGTACTTTTGTACCAGTTCCGATATTTACATTTTTTGTTTCTACGAAACTTCCAATTTTACAATTTTTATCTATGTTAGAATTTGGTCTGATATGTGCAAATGGACCAATTAAAGAATTATCACTTATTTTACTTTCAACAATTTTACTCATTTCTACAGTAACATTGTTTTCTATAGTAGAAGAGATGATGTTTGAGTTAGGACCTATAACACAATTTTCGCCTATAATTGTTTCTCCTTGAATATTAGTACCAGGATAAATTATAGTATCTCTACCGATTTTTGCATCAAGACTAATGTAAGTGTTATTAGGATCTATTAATGTAACACCATTTTCCATATGCATTTTTCTAGTTTTGTTTAATAGAGTTTTTGTTGCAATGGATAGTTCTTCTCTTGAATTAACCCCCTGAAATTCTGACATGTCAGGCATAGTATACACTCCAAAATTATAGCCAGCTCTTTTTATATGAGCAGGAATATCAGTGATATAGTATTCACCTTGAGCATTATTATCATCAAGTTTTGAGAAAGAAGCTTTTAATAATTTACCATTAAAGCAGTAAACACCGATATTAACTTCTTTTACTTTTTCTTCAAATTCATCACAATCTTTTCTTTCAACGATTTTACTTAAATTTCCGTTATTATCTCTTATAACTCTTCCAAGAGAACCAGGATTATCAACAATACCAGATAAAACAGCTCCGCCATAATTTCCTTGATCACAGAAAGTTACTAAAGATTTTATTGTTTGAGATGAAATAAGCGGTTGATCACCATTTATTACAACAACTAGATCATCATCGTCAATATACTTTTCAGCTTGCATAACAGCATGACCTGTACCTAATTGTTCTTTTTGAAGGCAAAATTTTACATTTTGTCTTTTTTCTCTTATATGAGCTTCAACTTGTTCAGCTTTATAACCAGTTATTATATATATTTCTGATGCATCAGCATCTTCACATGCATTACATACGTAATCAATTATGCTTCTATCATAAACTTTATGAAGTACTTTATGCAAATCAGATTTCATTCTTGTTCCTTTTCCTGCTGCTAATATTACAGCCTTTATTTTTTTCAAATGAATCACTCCTTTAGATGGTAGTAAATACCGCCATCATTTTAACATAACTAGTTTGAAATGTCCACAGTTTGCAATAAAAAAATACAATTTTTAAGTTAGTGTTAGTAGCAAAATAACCTGTATGTTTATATTTTATGTAATATTTAACCAATATATTAATTAATAATTTAAATTATAGCAAATATAATAAAAAACTCGGCTAAATAACCGAGTTTTTTCTAATTTGTAGAATCTGAACCATCTAATATTGTGGATTCTATTCCATAAAATTCATTTTCGTTTCCTACTGGAAGAGCTTCTATATTTTTTAATTTTCTTTCAATTGTTCTAGATTTTTTACTTGCAAGTTCCATAGTAGAGGAGATCTCTAATAATTTTTTATTTGTTTTATCTAATATATCTCCAAATTTCATGAATTCTGATTTTACAATTCCTAAAAGTTGCCATACTTCACTAGTACGTTTTTCAATAGCAAGCGTCTTAAAGCCCATTTGTAAACTATTAAGAAGAGCTACGAAAGTAGTAGGACCAGATACAACAATTCTATATTTTTGTGATATAAATTCTATTAATCCAGTATTTTTTAAAACTTCACAATAAAGACTTTCAGTAGGTAAGAACATAATGGCAAAATCTGTAGTAAATGGAGTTTCAATGTATTTATCGTGAATGTCTTTTGCAAATATTTTTATAGAATTTTCTAGTTTTTTCTTACATTCATTAACTAGTTCTACATTGCATTCTTCTTCAGCATCTACTAGTCTTGAATAATCCTCAATAGGAAATTTAGAATCTACTGGTAACCATACAAATTCATTATCATTTTTTCCTGGTAGTTTAATTGCAAATTCTACAAGATCATTAGAACCAGGCTTTGTTTTTACATTAGTCTCAAATTGTTCATTAGTTAAAAATTGGTCAAGTATATTTGATAATTGAACTTCGCCCCAGTATCCACGAGATTTTACGTTTGTAAATACCTTTTTTAAATCTCCAACCCCTTGTGCTAAGTTCTTCATTTCTCCAAGACCTTTATAAACAGATTCTAATCTATCATTAACAATTTTAAATGATTCACCAAGTCTTTTTTCAAGAGTAGAGTGTAGTTTTTCATCAACTGTAATACGCATTTTTTCTAGCTTATCATTGTTATCTTTTTGGATATAAGTTAGTTTTTCTTCAACAGTTTTTCTAATGTTTTCTAATTTGGTTTCATTAAGTGTAGTTAGTGAAGTAAGTTGTAGTTGTTGAATATTGGAATTTTCTGTTATTTTTGTACCAATATTATTGTTGATTTCTTCTCTTGTTTGCATCAACATTTGTGAAATTTCTTGTCTAAGTTCAGTAATTTCTTTTTGATTATTTTTCTTTGATTTAGTTATTATTAATACTATAGTTATGATTAGTAAAACAATAACCGCAATTAATAAAATATTTGTTAAATTCATAATATTACCTCTTTTTAGGTAATTATACCAAACAAACAAAAGTTTGTCAAATAATTTAAACTATTTTATTTATAAAATTTATTGTGTTAAAAAGAGCATTTTTATTTTGTTTTACTTCTTCAAGAATTTCACATAAATTAGAAAACGGGCCAATTGGATTGGCGTTTTTTCTTGATAATTCTATTGTCATAGAGACAACATTTTCTAGAGTAGAGCGGTAGTAATCCATAAATCCATACTTTATTGATTCATCTTTTGGAATGTAATTTGTATATTTTTCATACTCATGAATTGCTTCATTATGAATGTTTAAGTTGTTTTGAGAAGTAATTTCTTTATTAGGAAATGAATAGATTTCGCCACCAGTAGTATGGTAAGAAAAAATTGCAATTAATCTTTCTTTTTTTGATTTTATATTTTTGCTATATAATTTTTGAATGAATTCATTAAAATAATAAGTTTCAGGACATTTTAAAGTTAAAGGATCAAATCCAGGGAAACCAATAGGACTTGGCTTATATGTTGGAATATCATTATATCTTAATTTATGATATTTTTGTTTTCTCCTTAATTCTGAAATTTCATTAAATTTATGTATGGAATTTGCATTTGGATCAATTCCAACACCATTTGCTGACCAAATAGGTAGTACACATTCTGTTAAATTACAATCTTTTAGTATTTGCTTAACACTATATCTAAGATCTTGATAAATTATATTTTCTAGGGAACTTTTTAAAACTTTTTTATAACATTTTTCTTTTATGATTCCGTTTTTAGCATTTTCATCATCTATGTTATATTTGTTTAAATAAATAGTTGATAAATTTTGGATTTTTGACCAATTTAATCTATAAATATTTTTATATACATTTGAAGAAGAAATGATAAATCCTTCAGGATTTAATATCGGAATAAAATGAAGAGTATACTCTTTTGTAAAGTACTCAAATACTTCTTCATTCATAAGGAGTTCTATCATTGTTTCTATTACAAAGTAGGTAGTAAGTAATTCACATCCATGTGTTGTACCAACAATTACTACATGATTTTTGCCACTTCCAATTTCATAACTATTTATAGGAAAAGAAAAATTGGTTGTACCAATTGTATTTACTAAAAATCTTCTGTTATTGTGGTAATTTTTATCGGTAAGGTTTATTAGGTATTTGCAAGCTTTTTCATAGGTTAAAATGTAATCATCTAAATAAATTTTATCTTTCATTTTTAACACCTTTATAAAATATATTTTTGTAATTTATATTTATTACAATGCCAAACATTTCTAAAACAAATATAATAAAAATTATTAAAAAGAGTTGACAAATAAAAAAACATATGTTAATATTATAAATGTGTTTGCGGGTATGGTGGAATTGGCAGACACGCCGGTCTTAGAAGCCGGTGCCGCGAGGCGTGAAGGTTCAAGTCCTTTTACCCGCACCACTAATTTATTTGTTCAGACTGATGAACAGATATATACGAAGATCAATCAGAAGTAAATCTGGTTGATTTTTTTTTTGCCTAAAAACAAATATTAAACAAACTTGATTTAAAATTAATGAAAATAATTGACTGCTATGAACGTCTGTTCTATAACGATATCAGAATATTAAAAATAAGAAATGGAGATGATGCTATTGAACGATATAGATAAGACTAATAAATTATTTGAAGATGTAAAACATGTTGATGAAAATGGTATTGAATTTTGGTACGCAAGGGAGCTTATGCCTATTTTACAATACTCTAATTGGCAAAATTTTGAAAAAATAATTGATAAGGCAAAAATATCTTGCAAAAGCAGTGATATCAGTGTGTCTGATCATTTTACTGACGTCAATAAAATGGTCAAAATAGGTTCTGGAGCTTATAGAAAACAGATTGATCACAAATTAACTCGTTATGCTTGTTACTTAATAGCTCAAAATGGGTATAGCAGAAAAAAAGTAATTGCTCTAGCTCAAACATACTTTGCTGTTCAAACAAGAAAACAGGAAATTACTGAAAAAGAATACAGCACACTAACCGAAGAAGAAAAAAGATTTTATCAAAGAAATTTAACAAAAAAGGTAATTATTCACTTAATAAAACTGCTAAAGGTGCAGGAGTAAAGAACTTTGATAAATTTCATAATGCAGGTTATAAAGGATTATATAATGGTGAAACTGCAGATGATATTGCCCAAAGAAAATGACTAAGGTATAGGGAAGATATTTTAGATAATATGGGTAGTGATGAATTAATTGCAAATTTATTTAGAATATCTCAAATGGAACAAAAATTAAAAAGAGATAATGTGGATAATGAAAAAGAAGCATGTGCTGCTCATAACAAAATTGGTAAAATAGTTAGAAAAGCAATCAAAGAAGCTGGAGGAACTATGCCAGAAAATTTACTTACACCTGAAAAGAGTTTAAAGCAGTTGGAAAAAGAAAATAAGAAAATGTTAGATAAAAATGTGTAAGTTTGTGGATGTTAATGTGAGAACTAAAATCAATCAGAAATTAGTTTTTACTAGTCTTGTAATTTTATGTTAAATATGCTATAATCAAAACATTGTAGGTAAGGTTTACTTAGGACACTTAATAGTAGAAAGGGAGTACAAAAAATATTTTTTTAGGAGGAAAGTCATGCCTGTTAATTTTTGGAGCGCTATGTTAATTGCCGTAGCTGTAATATGTTTAAACAAGAGTGCATTTATTTACCTAAAGGAGGAACGTGAAGAAAACTTGGGAAAAAGTTGTAAATTATCTTTTTGGATATACTTTATTTTTGGATCTATAACTTTTGTCTTATCTTTGATTTTTTAATTAAAACTTACTAAGTAAAAAATGTGTCTATAATGTAACAAATCCTATAAATTGGTCCTTTTTATAAAATCGTTCAAATTATTTTTGAGCGATTTTTTATGTTTGAAAAAAAAGTAGAATTATGCTATACTAGTTCTATTGTTTTTAATTAATAAAGGGTGATAAAATGGAAAAGAAGAACTTTAAAAAATTTGTATTGTCGTTATATAAACCTGTTAAATTTTTAACTGTTGTAATGTTAGCAAGTATGATTATTTCACAAATATTGAATTTAGTAAAACAGTATATAATAAAAGGAATAATCGATATAACAAGTATAGAGAACTTCCAAATATCTGATTTATACAATGTTATATTTATATTAATAGGCGTTATAATATTGGAATTGGTATTTTATTATGTATCTAATGTAGTAAGAACTATACATATTGTAAAAAAGCAAACGCCATATATTTCAGAAAAGCTATTTAATAATTTAAATAGAAAAACTTATTCCTTTTTTATAGATAACTATACTGGAAAAATATCTACAGCTATTAATGAGATAAATAATGAAGTTACCAATTTGAATACTCAAATAACAACCAAATTTATTTCACTATTAACCTCAATGGCAAGTAGTTTGGTTGTTTTATATACTATAAATGTGAATATTTTTATTGTTGCAACAATACTTTTTTCTGGAATAATAATATCAAGATTGGTATATTTTTCGAAAAGATACTTACCATCTGTTAAAAGAGCAGAAGAGTATAATAGAGAATATAATGGAATTTTAAATGATGCAGTATTAAATTTTACATCATTAAGACTATATAATGCAGTAGAAAAATTTTCTACAAATTTAAAAGAAAAGAAAGAAGAAGTAAATTTATACAAAAATAAAGCATCAGCAAAAGAGTTTACTTTTGGTGCGATAGCTAATGTTGTATATGTTATTACACTAATTGCCTTAATGTTTTATTCAATTAAATTATTTGAAAATAATATGATGACTTTAGGTAGTTTTATATTCTTTATAAATGCAATGATTTCTTTAAAAAGTCAAACAACTTCATTTACATGGGCTTATATACATATAGGAGAGATTCTTGTAAAATTGCAAAATAGTTATGAACTTCTATATACAAAAGATAATATAGAAGATGAGAATAAAAGTGATATAAAAATAGATACAGGAAGAGTTGAATTTAAAGATGTATCTTTTAGGTATAATAAAAATTATATCTTTAAAAATTTCAATTTATTAATAGAGGATAAACAAAAAATAGGAATTATAGGTGTAAGCGGAAGTGGTAAAACAACATTAGTAAATTTGTTATTTAAATTCTATAATCCAGAGAGTGGTAGCATTTTGATTGATGGCAAAAAAATTAGTGAATACAATTCAAGATCACTTTATGATGATTTGACTTATGTACCTCAAGAAACAATACTCATTCATTCAACTATTTACGATAATATAAAAATAGCTAAACCTAACGCAACAGAAGAAGAAATATATGCTGCAGCTAAAAAAGCGGAATTACATAATTTTATAGAAAGTTTAGAAGATCAATATGATACAATTGTAGGTGAAAGAGGAATTAAGCTTTCAGGTGGTCAAAGACAAAGAATTGCTTTAGCTAGAATATTTTTAAGAGATTCAAAAATTGTAATATTTGATGAAGCTACTAGTAGTTTGGACAATGGTACAGAATTTAAGATTCAGCAAAATATACATAAATATTTTAATAGTCAAACAATTATATGTATAGCTCACCGTCTTTCAACATTAAAAGATATGGATAACATTTTAGTTATTGAAAAAGGAAAGATAATAGATTTTGGAAAACCAGATTATATTATTCCTAAATATGATAAAAAAGAATTTATGATTGATGACGTTTAAACAATGTTTCTTGTATATAAGTCTTTTGTTAAATTTTTAAATTATAAATTTTGAAAAAACGAAAGTGGAAACAAGAGCAAGATTACATATAAATTTAACAATGCGAAAAATGTAAAATAATGTATTGAATATAAAAATTTTATATAATATAATGACCTTATGTTTTATATGAAAGGTTGTGTATGTTATGTCTAAAAAGTACATATTTGTAACAGGTGGTGTAGTATCTGGACTTGGAAAAGGTATTACTGCAGCATCTATTGGGAGAATATTAAAGTCAAGAGGAGTAAAGGTTACAATACAAAAATTTGACCCTTATCTAAATATTGACCCAGGAACGATGAACCCTTGTCAACATGGTGAGGTTTTCGTCACTGACGATGGACTTGAATGTGACTTAGATTTAGGACACTACGAAAGATTTATAGACGAAAGTCTTAATAGATACAGTAATATGACAACTGGTAGAGTTTACATGCAAGTTTTGAACAAAGAAAGAAGAGGGGAATATTTAGGAAAAACAATTCAAGTAATCCCACATATAACAAATGAAATCAAAGATGCAGTTTATAAAACAGGTGAACTTGCTGACTCTGAAGTAGTAATAACAGAAATAGGTGGTACAGTTGGAGATATTGAATCTCAACCATTTTTAGAGTCTATAAGACAAGTAAGGGCAGAAAAAGGAAAGGAAAACGTTTTATTTGTACATGTAACATTGATTCCTTATTTACCAAAATCAGAAGAACTAAAGACAAAACCAACACAACATAGTTGTAAAGAACTTATGGGACTTGGAATAATTCCCGACTTAATTGTTGCAAGGACTTCTTTACCACTAGACGAAGAATTAAAAAGAAAAATTTCACTATTTTGCAATATAAGTGAAAAAAATGTAATAGAAAATTTGGATGCAGATTCTATATATGATATTCCATTAATGTTTGAAGAACAACATGTTGGAGATATAATTGGAGAGACTCTTGGTCTAAAATATACAAAAAATGACCTTGATGAATGGCATGACTTAGTAAAGAAAAAGAAATTATCTAAAGAGGTTGAAATTGCTCTAGTAGGTAAGTATGTATCTTTAAAAGATGCCTATATTTCAATTTATGAATCATTAAATCATGCTGGAAATGTTAATGATGCAAAAGTAAAAATACGTTGGATTGATTCAGAAGAATTAGAAAAGAAAGATGTATCTAAAGTATTAAAAGGCGTTGATGGTATAATTGTACCAGGCGGATTTGGCAGCAGAGGAATAGAAGGAAAAATAAATGCAATAAAGTATGCAAGAGAAAACAAAATACCACTTCTTGGTATATGTCTTGGAATGCAACTTATGGTTGTGGAATTTATGAGAAATGTTGCTAATTTGAAGGACGCTAATAGTACAGAATTTGATGAAAAAACTAAAGATCCAGTTATACATATAATGGATGAACAAGTAAATGTAGAAGATAAAGGCGGAACTATGAGACTTGGTAAATATCCTTGTAGTTTAGATGTTAATACTCATTCATATGATTTATATGGTGAAAATTTAATATATGAAAGACATAGACATAGATACGAATTCAATAATTCTTACAGAGATTTAGCTGAGAAAAATGGAATGGTTATTGCAGGTGTGTCTCCAGATAAAAGATTAGTTGAAATTGTAGAACTTAAAGATCATCCATTTGCAGTAGGAGCACAATTCCATCCCGAATTAAAGTCTAGACCAAACAGACCACATCCATTATTTAGGGGACTTGTAAAGGCTATGGTGGACAAAAAGTATAATAGTTAAAAAACTATTGACATTTATTAATTAGAGTGGTATATTATTTTAAAATATATATGTTATCAAGAGTGGACGAGAGAATCGGCTTTATGACTCCACAGCAACCTGGAACATCTAAGGTGCTAATACCGACAAAGTGCAAAGCTTTGGTTGATAAAATTTTGAGAGACCTTGTGCATATGCATAAGGTCTTTTTTGTTGGAAGGAGAAAAGATTATGAAAAAAATATTTACATCTGAAAGTGTAACATCTGGTCATCCAGATAAATTATGTGATTTAATATCAGATAGTGTGTTAGATGCATATCTTTCACTAGATAAAAATGCAAGAGTTGCCTGTGAAACTGTAGCTACTAAAGGAAAAATTTTAGTAACTGGTGAAATAACCTCAAAAGCAAATGTTGACATTGAAAAAATAGTAAGAAATACGATAAAGGATATCGGATATTTGGGAAAAGAATATGATATAGATTATAATACATGCGAGGTTGAAGTACTAATATCTAAACAATCTGAAGATATTGCAATGGGAGTAGATATAGATGGTGCAGGTGACCAAGGAATAATGTTTGGTTTTGCTTGTAAAGAAACAGAAGAACTTATGCCACTTCCAATAATGTTAGCACATAAATTAGCAAAAAGACTTGAATATGTTAGAAAAGAAAATTTAATTCATGGACTTGGACCAGATGGAAAAGTTCAGGTAAGTGTAGAATACGATGATGATATCATTAAAAGAGTTGACACAGTAGTTGTTTCTACTGAGCATAGAGAAGATATAGATATAAACTATTTAAAGTCTGAAATTATGGAAAAAGTAATAAAATATGTTATAGATGGTAGTTTGTTAGATAAGGACACAAAATATCTGATTAATCCTACAGGAAAATTTACTATAGGTGGCCCTCTAGGTGATGTAGGACTTACAGGAAGAAAGATTATAGTTGATACTTATGGTGGTTATTCAAGACATGGTGGAGGAGCTTTCTCAGGAAAGGATGCTACAAAAGTAGATAGATCAGCATGTTACATGGCAAGACATATTGCTAAAAATGTAGTTGCAAATAATTTAGCTTCTAAATGTGAAATAGAACTATCTTATGCAATTGGTATAAAAGAACCTGTATCAATATATGTGGATACTTTTGGAACAAATGTAATTCCAGAAAATGATATTGTTAATATTATAAAAGAAAAATTTGATTTAACTCCTAAAGGAATAATTAAATATTTAAAATTAGATCAACCAATATATACTAAAACAACTAATTATGGACATTTTGGAAAGCAAGAACTTGAGTGGGAAAAAGTTATTAAGTTATAATTAATAATGTTTACTTATTTAAATAAAAATGTTATAATATAAGCATATTTTAGGAGTTGAGATATTTGTTTAATATATTTACAAGAGAAGGCTTAATTTCATTTTTATATACATTACCAGCACTTCTTATATCATTAGCAATACATGAGTTTTCTCATGCATATACTGCATATAAGTTAGGTGATAAAAGCCAAAAAGCTTTAGGAAGATTAACACTACATCCATTTGCACATATTGATATATTTGGTTTTATTTCAATAGCATTATTTGGATTTGGTTGGGGACGTCCTGTTATGGTAGATGATAGAAATTTTAAAAATAAAGCAAGAGATAATATGTTAGTAGCTTTAGCAGGACCGCTTTCTAACTTAATACTTGCAGTAGTTTTTACTTTGATATTAAAAGTACTTGTAGTAACAGGTGCACTTAATAATTTGTCAGGAAACGCAGTTGTTCAAAGCTTAATTACTATGTTTGTTCTATCAGTTCAATTTAATGTAGTTTTTGGAGTTTTTAACTTGATTCCAATTCCACCTTTTGATGGATCAAAGGTTTTACTTTATTTTTTACCTAATAAGGCTAAAAATTTTATGTACATGTTAGAAAGATATTCTTTCTACATTATAATAATATTTTTTGTTACTGGAATTGGGTCATATATTGTATCACCTATAGTAAATTTTGTTTATAAGATTTTGATTTCGTTTATATTGATGTGAGGTAATAGTTTATGATAGGATTAACAATTGAATCAAGTTGTGATGAAACTTCTGTTGCAATCTTAAAAGATGGAAGAGAAGTTCTAGCAAATGTAGTTGCTACACAAATAGATATTCATAAGATGTATGGTGGAGTTGTACCAGAAATTGCTTCTCGTGAACACGTAGCATGTATTAGTCAAGTAGTAGAAGAAGCATTAGATACTGCTAAATTAGAATTTAAGGATTTAGATTATATTGGAGTTACTTATGGACCAGGATTAATTGGAGCTTTGTTAGTTGGAGTTTCATATGCTAAAGCTTTGGCTTATAGTTTGAATATACCAATAGTTCCAACTCATCATATAGAAGGACATATAGCAGCAAATTATATAACTTATAAAGAATTAGAACCTGAATTTTTGGCACTTGTTGTATCAGGAGGCCATAGTCATCTTATACATGTAAAAGATTATACTAAGTTTGAAATATTAGGAAAAACTAGAGATGATGCTGTAGGTGAAGCTTTTGATAAGGTCGCTAGAACTTTGGGACTAGGATATCCAGGTGGTCCTAAGGTAAGTAAACTTGCAGAATCTGGTGATCCTTCAAAGTATAAATTACCAAAAACTAAATTTGACAATTTAGATTTTAGTTTTAGTGGAATTAAAACAGCAGTAATAAATATAGCACATAAAGAAGGTGAAAAGCTAAATGTACCAGATATGTGTGCTGCATTTCAAAAAACTGTATGTGAAGAATTGGTGGATAATGCAATAAAAGCAGCTAAAGAATATAATTTAAACAAAATAGTTCTTGCTGGTGGCGTATCTGCTAATACATATTTAAGAAATTTACTTAATGAAAAATGCAGTGAAAATGGATTTTTATGCTATGTACCAGATTTAAAATATTGTACAGATAATGCTGCTATGATTGGTAGTGCAGCTTATTATAATTTTATTGCTGGTAAAAAATATGATATAGAAGAAAAATTAGATTTAAATGCTATTGCAAATTTAAAGATTGGAGATTAAAAGAAAAGGAGGTGCTTTTTTATATGGCAACATATGCAATGTCTGATTTACACTTGTCTTTTGGCGTAAACAAGCCAATGGACGTATTTGGAGAAATTTGGAAAGATCATGATAAAAAGATAAAAAAGAATTGGGAAAGTACTGTAAAAAATGATGATTTAGTTCTTATCCCAGGAGATATTTCATGGGGAATGACATACAAAGAGGCACTACCAGATTTTAAATATATTAATGAGCTTCCGGGTAAAAAGATATTTTTGAGAGGAAACCATGATTATTATTTTTCAACTAAAGCAAAAATGGATAAGTTTTTAGAAGAAAATAATTTAACAACTTTAAAAATGCTACATAATAATGCATATGATACAGAGGACTACATTGTTTGTGGTACTCGAGGTTGGGGTGCTACTGAAGAAAGCGATAAAAAGCTAGATAAAAAAATTATAGCTAGAGAAGAATTAAGATTAAAATTATCTTTAGATGAAGCTATGGAAATAAAAAAAGAATATGATGAAAAAGATATTGAAAAAAGAGTTCTTGTGGCTATGCATTTTCCACCATTTGTAGGAAACTTTCAAAAAATATTAGAAGAGTACGGGGTATATATGTGTATTTATGGACATTTACATGGATATGGTCATATGTTTGTAAAAGAAGGAAATATAAACGGTGTGGAATATAAAATGGTGTCCTGTGATTATAACAAATTTAAAATGGTAAAACTTTAATTAAATTTATTAAAAAACACTTGCAAAAAAATATAAAGTCTGTTACAATATTTATTGTGTTAGATTTAGGGGCATAGTTCATCGGTAGAATAAGAGTCTCCAAAACTCCAGAGCTAGGTTCGACTCCTAGTGCCCCTGCCACATTATTTTTCGTAAAACTAGACTTTGGTCTAGTTTTTTTGTTTTTAGGAGGGAAATATGTCTTATATAGAATTTAAAAACGTAGTAAAAGAATATAAAATGGGAGAAATCAAAATAAAAGCTTTAGCTGATACCAATTTTAATATAAATAAGGGAGAACTAGTTACAATTGTAGGGCCTAGTGGTGCTGGAAAAACTACTACTCTAAATATTTTGGGTGGAATGGATAAAGCAACATCAGGTAAAATAATTGTTGATGGAAGAGAGATTAGTAAATTAACAGAAAGGGAACTTATAAAATATAGAAGAAACGATATAGGATTTGTTTTCAAATTGGATAATTTGGTACAAAATTTAACAGCCAAAGAAAATGTTGAACTGGCAACTCAGT
>CAJLBR010000026.1 GCA_905204915.1 uncultured Clostridium sp. | reverse complement strand
TTTATATATTTACTATATTTTTAGTGCCTTTTAATTATTTATTTTTACTTTTCTTTTGAGTTTTCTTTTTTTCATTTGATTTTTCATTACTTTTGGCACTATCTTCTGCGTTTTCTTTTGATTTAGTTTCATTTACATTATTAAGATCACTAGTACAAAAAGCACATTTTGTAGCTTTTATAGGAACAGTACTTAAACAATAAGGGCATTCCTTGGTAGTTTTAATTTTAGCCTTTTCTTTTTCTTCTTTTATTTTAGAATGATTTATTATTCTAATAATTACAAATAATACTAAAGATACTATAAAGAAATTTAATATTGCATTTAAAAGTTCTCCATAATTAAATGTAAGAGCTCCTGCTTGTTTTGCCTCTGCTAGTGTTGCATAAGTTTCTCCTGATAAGGAAATAAAAAGAGTTGAAAGATCTACTCTGTTAGTTAGTAAACCTATTAAAGGAGTTATGGCTGTATTTACTATTGAATTTACAATATTAGTAAAAGCGCTACCAATAACAACACCTACTGCTAAGTCCATTGCATTTCCTTTAATTGCAAATTTTTTGTATTCCTCTACTGCATTTTTAGCTTTTTCTTTTCCTTCTTTTTGTTTTTTGGCTATTTTTTGTGCTACTTCATCTTTTTTACTCATAATTATCACCATTAATATTTTACTATATTGGAAGATATAAGTCAATATGTAATTATATTTTACATAAAAATAAAAAACGATATTCTTTAAAATAATATCAATACTTTTTAAAAAAATCTTTATTTTCTTGCATTTTCAGGTCTTTTATAGTAAAATATCTAAAGATTAATTGAAAAAAAGGAGAAAAAATATGATTGGAACAAGTGGTGTAACACTTCGATTTGGAAAAAGAACTTTATTTGAAGATGTAAATATTAAATTTACAGACGGAAACTGTTATGGTATTATTGGTGCAAATGGAGCTGGAAAATCTACATTTTTAAAGATTCTTTCTGGCGAAATAGAACCAAGTCAGGGAGAAGTATATACTTCTGGTAAAGAAAGACTTGGAATATTAAAGCAAGATCATTATATGTATGATGATGTTAAAGTAATTGATACTGTTATCAGAGGAAATGAAAGACTATATCAAATAATGAAAGAAAAGGATGCACTATATGCAAAACCAGATTTTTCTGATGAAGATGGAATAAAAGCAGGAGAGCTTGAAGCAGAATTTGCAGAACTTAATGGTTGGATGGCTGAAACTGATGCAGCTCAACTTTTAACTGGTCTTGGAATTGATGTGGAATTTCATGATAAATTAGTAAGAGAACTTACAGGAAGCCAAAAAGTAAAAGTACTTTTAGCACAAGCTCTATTTGGAAATCCAGATGTACTATTACTTGATGAACCAACAAATCATTTGGATATTGCTGCAATAAAATGGTTAGAAGACTTTTTAATAGATTTTGAAAATACAGTTATAGTTGTTTCACATGATAGACACTTTTTAAATAAAGTATGTACACACATTGTTGATATAGATTATTCAAAAATAAAATTATATGTTGGTAACTATGACTTCTGGTATGAATCAAGTCAGTTAGCTCTAAAACAGATGAAAGAAGCTAATAAGAAAAAAGAAGATAAAATAAAAGAATTAGAAGAATTTATTCGTAGATTTAGTGCCAATGCTTCTAAATCAAAGCAAGCAACATCAAGAAAGAAAACACTTGAAAAGATTCAGTTAGATGAAATTGTACCTTCAACAAGAAGATATCCATTTATTGACTTTAAACCTGAAAGAGAATCTGGAAAAGAAGTTTTAGAAATTGATAATATTAGCAAAGAAATAGATGGAGTTCAAGTATTAAAAAATGTTTCTTTTAAAGTTTTAAAAGGAGATAAAATTGCTTTAGTTGGACCAAACGGAATAGCAAAGACAACATTATTTAAAATTCTTATGGGGGAATTACAAAAGGATAAAGGAAAAATTACTTTCGGAAGTACAATTAAAAAAGGTTACATTCCAAATGATAACTCTGAATATTTTACTTCAAATGATTCAATTACTAAATGGCTTGGAGATCAAGTTGGAATTGAAGATGAAACTGTATTACGTAGTTTCCTTGGAAGAATGCTATTTTCTGGAGATGAAGCTTTAAAAGAAGTTAATGTATTATCTGGTGGAGAAAAAGCAAGATGCATGCTTTCAAAATGTATGTTAGAGGCACCAAATTTAATATTTTTGGATGAACCAACAAACCATTTAGATCTTGAAAGTATAACTGCTTTAAATAATGGATTAATAAAAACAAATGCAGAACTTATATTTACATCACATGACCATCAATTTATACAAACAGTTGCAAATAGAATTATAGAAATAACAGACAATGGAGTTATTGATAAGAGAATGACTTATGATGAATATTTAGATATGAAAGAAAATATGAAAAAATAGAGCTTTTTTAGCTCTTTTTTTCAATTAAATTGTAAAGAATCGTCTTGTTTTGTCGAAAGCGTGTAAACTAGAATAAAAAAATGTATAATAAAGTATGGGAGTGATAAAAAATGACGATTAATGAATTGAAAATTCTACTTTACAAAAGCATAGATGAAAATGGTTTAAATCATAAAACTACAGTCAAGCTTTCCCAAAGATTAGATAAATTAATTTCAAAAGATACAAAAGAGAATAATATAATAATATATCAAAAAAATGCAGGTTAGCCAAAACGCTAACTTGTTATTTTTTCCATTTACAAATTTTAACAATAGTGATAATATTTAAAAGAAGAGGTGGGAGTTTTTATGGCAAACTTAGAATTTAGATATGGTCCTATGAATGCTGGAAAAAGTATGGCAGTTTTGCAAATGGCCTATAATTATGAAGAAAATAATAAAAGTGTTGTTTTAATAAAATCAGTTATTGATACTAAGGGTGGAGATTATTTAGTATCAAGAATAGGTCCAAAAAGGAAAGTACAAATAAAACTTGATTATGATGCAAGTCTTCTTAGCGATGAATATTTAGATATGATAAAAACTAAGAATGCAGTTTTAGTAGATGAAGCACAATTTTTAAGTGCTAAACAAGTAGAACAGCTGTGGATTATTGCAAAGGAATTTAATATTCCGGTCATATGCTTTGGACTTAAGACTAATTTTAAATCTGAATTTTTTGAAGGATCTAAAAGATTGTTTGAATTATCTGATAAATTTAAAGAATTAGAGACAATTTGCTCATGTGGAACTAAGGCAAGATTTAATGCAAGAATGGTAAATAATAAATTTATCAAAGATGGTGAAGAACTTGTAATAGACGATAATAATAAAGAGGTAAAATATGTTCCTTTATGTGGTAAATGTTATTTAGAAAAGGTTTTTAAAAAATAGTGCAGAAGTAAATTACTAAATTTGAAATATTTAAAAATATAATTTCATTTTGCGTAATTACTATTGACTTGGAGTTAGGTTAAAGAGAAAAGTTTAAAAAATGGGCAAATCAAAATTAAAAGACTATATGATTAAAGGATATGCAATAAATCAAAAAATATTGGAATATTTAGAAAAAAAGTTAAATTAATAGATATTGCTATAAGAATAGACAAAAAATTAGAAAATAATGATGCTCAAGAAATTTTAAAAGTAATAGGGAATTATTCTAATGCACTCGATCTTTTAGATGATTATGATAATAGAAAATTATATAAAACTAAAGGCAGTAATAGTAATAAAAAATTAAATATCAAGAGTGTTTAGAAATAATTAATAAATTAAGACTCAATGAAGAAAGTGACATCTTTGCTATAGTAAGAAATAATGGATTAGAAGCAATAATAGGAAATATTTATCAGACATTTGATGATAATGATGTTTATAAAAGTATAGAGAAAAAAGCTTCTAATTTCTTATATATGATTGTTAAAAATCATGTTTTTATAGAGGGAAATAAAAGAATAGCAGCCACACTGTTTATATATTTTTTAAATTATTATAATATTTTATATAAGAATGGTGGACAAGTCATTGATAATAATACTTTGACGGCTTTAACATTGCTTATTGCGGAGTCTAATCCAGAGGAAAAAGAAGTTATAATTGATTTAGTTATGAATTTTCTAAGTTAAAAAGATTCAAAATACTAACCTTTTACCAAGAAAAAAGAAAGATGATTGTAATACAATCAAATTTATAAATGAAATAATTTAGGAGGAAAAATTATGGAAAATAAGAGTATAATTGTTTATTATTCTTACACAGGTAATACTAGAATGATAGCAAAAAGAATAAAAGAAAAACTAAATTGTGATATCTTAGAATTAAACCCAAAAATTCCATATTCTACAGATTATCAATCAGTTGTAGATCAAGAACAAGATAATGAAGGCAATAACAAGACAGTTGAAATTGAAAAAATAGATATAGACCTTAGTAAGTATGATAAAATAATATTAGGAAGCCCAGTTTGGTGGTATAGTATAACACCGGTTGTTAGAACTTTCTTAAAGGAAAATATTTAGATGGAAAAGTGATAGTTCCATTTGCAACTAACGCTGGTTGGCTTGGAACAACTTTTAGTGATATAAAAGAAATATGTCCTAATTCAAAGGTAGAAAATGAAATGAATATAGTATTTGAAAGTTATAGCGATAAATTAAAGACAGATGAAAAAGAAATAGATAATTGGATAAATAAGGTAGGAGAGAAAAACTAGTTTTTTAGAAATAAAAATTAAGAGCATTTCCTATAGAACAAGTAAAATATACATGAAAAATTAAAAAATAACTTTTTAAATTACATAATACTTGAAAAATATAGAAAAGTATAGTATAATGAATCCATAATAAGGAGGGTATATTATGGATTCAAAGACAAAGAAAATACTTGGATGGCTTATTCCAATAGCAGCAATAATCTTTTTATGTCAAAATGACACTGAAAAAGATGTTAAAAGACATGCTGCTACTACAGTAACAGTATTTATAGCAGAGACTATAATACAAGTAGCTTATATCTTTATACCAGTAACTATTCCAATGTTTTCAACTATTATAAATGGATTATATCTTGTATGTATAATACTTGGACTTGTAGCTGCAAGTAAAGGTGAAGAACCATCAATACCAGGTATTTCAAATTTAGCAAAAACAATCTTCAAGAAAACATTTGAAGCATAATAAAAAGACTTCTAAGTATTTAATTACCTAGAAGTCTTTTTCTATTAAAATTCAATATCTATGTCTATGTCAAAATCGTTGTTTATTGAATTATTTGTATTATTATCATTATGTTGATTATTATTTTCATCAATTATTTTTACGTTTCCATTAAAGAACTCATTCATATCAATTTGATTGCCATTAAAAAATAGGTTTCCAAACATTTCTTTTTCAAGTAATGGTCTTTCAGAAAAGTTTTTACACATTTCTAGTCTTGTAGAAATTTTTTCATTTCCAACGTTTCTAATATTATTTTTCTTTAAAAAGTAAGTGACAATAACGTTTTGTATGCTCTTTTTTCTATATGTTATATAACTTTTAAATTTTTCTTTAGAAATTGAGTAACATTTGGCATGCCAAAATATTTTTCTTGGTTTATAGAGTGTATTAAAATAATCATAGAAATATTCTGCAAATACTGATATTATTTCTTGAGAGTAATAAGACTGGTCACTTTGAATATCTTCAAATAATTTCTTGGGATTTTCTACTATAAAGCTAATTTCATCTGTTCCACATAGTGCATAACATTCATACTTTTTTGAAAAATACTTTGCAGCTTCTTTTAGGCAATATAAGAAACTTCCTTTATGAGAATATAAAAAATTGATATCTGGATCTTTTGTTACGTCCTTACCATCTAATCTAATTACTATAGGCTTACTATCAGAAATTCTCATTGTGTACTTTTTTTGAATTTGATAAAAATAATCTATCCACATATAAACTCCTTTACAAAAGGTAGGACATAATCCTACCTGCGTATGTAATAAATTTCTATAATATATTTCGTGGAATAAGTTCCATTACCAAAATTACATACATAGATATATTAACATTAAAAGTAAGCTAAGTCAAGAAAAAGGAAAAAGTAAATGATTAAAATAAGCTAAATTGTCTAGTTTTGTCGAAGTTATAGACTATTTTACATAAAAATGATAGAATTAAATAAAAGGAGTGATTAAATATGGAAATAAACGAACTAAGATTACTGCTTTATAGATTAATAGAAGAAAAAGGATTGTCAGATCCAGAGACAGTGAAAATAAGCCAGGAGTTAGATAGATTAATATTAAAAGATGCTTTAGATTTCGAATAAAAAAAACAAGCTATTTTTAATAGCTTGTTTTTATACTTTATGGTGTCCCAGAAGCGATTCGAACGCCCGACCCACGGCTTAGAAGGCCGTTGCTCTATCCAACTGAGCTACTGGAACATTAAGTACATATATTATAATAACATAACTTTTTTAAAAAATCAATACTTTTTTTGATATTTTTAGATTTTTTTATTTAAATAAAAGAAGACTGCTGAATTAAACAGCAGTCTTAAATCTTATTCAACAGTAACAGATTTTGCAAGGTTCTTTGGTTTATCTATGTCACAACCTCTTAACTTTGAAGTTTCATATGCAATAAGTTGTAATGCTACAACCATTATAATTTCTTGTAAGAAATCAGTAGTTTTTGAAACTTGAAGTGTGATGTCAGCAAAATCTCTAGTTGTATTTACATCAATGTTATCTGTAGTTAGTAATATAGAAAAAGCTCCTCTTGCTTTAGTTTCTTTTATATTACTTACAGTTTTTTCATATAAATTGTCGTCTGTGGCAATAGCAATTACAGGTGTACCTTTATCTATTAATGATATAGTACCATGTTTTAACTCACCAGCAGCATAAGCTTCAGAATGCATGTAAGAAATCTCTTTTAATTTTAGAGAACCTTCTAATGAAACAGCACTATCAATTCCTCTACCTATGAAGAATAAATCTTCTTTTTTATAGATCTTTTTGGCAATATTCAAATATTCTTCATGTTTAGAAATTGTATTTTTTAGTATTTCTTCAATATTTTCAAAATCATTATTTACATTCTTTATTAGTTCATTAGAAATAAGACCATTTTTAGTTGCTATTTCTAATGCGAGTAAAGAAAATACTGCAACTTGCGAAGTATAACCTTTTGTGGTTGCTACTGCAATTTCAGGTCCTGCATATGTATATATGCAGATGTCAGCTTCACGAGCTATAGTTGACCCAATTGCATTTACTATTGCTAAAGTTTTAGCACCTTTTTCTTGTGCTATTCTAAGTGCAGCTAAAGTATCTGCAGTTTCACCAGATTGTGAAACAACAATAACTAGAGTAGAAGGTGTAATTAGTTGATTTTTATATCTGTATTCTGAAGCAACTTCTACAGTTACTGGAATATTTGCGTAGTTTTCAAGCAAATATTTTCCAACAAGTCCGGCATGCATAGCACTTCCACACGCTACAATATGAATATTAGTATATTCAGTTAGATCAAGTGATTTTATATAATCTGGATCCTTTAAATATTTATTGTATATATTTTTTATTACTTTTGGTTGCTCATTTATTTCTTTTAGCATGAAGTGGTCAAAACCATCTTTTTCATATTCTGCAGCAGACCAATTTGCAACATTTATTTTTGGCTCGATTTTTAATAATTCATGATTGAAAATTTCAACATCATCTTTAGTTATTCTAGCAAACTCACCGTATTCTAACAATATATATTTATTAGTAAATTCAAGTATTGCAGAGACATCAGATGCAATAAAGTTTTCATCATTTTCTGTAACTCCTATTATAAGTGGACTGTCTTTCCTTGTAGCATAAATAGTGCCTGGTTCATCTTCAAACAAAATTCCAAAAGCGTAAGAGCCTCTAAAAGCATCTGTAGCTTTTATTAAAGCACGTAATTTATCTTTTTCAGTTTCATAAACGTAGTTTATATAAGCACATGCAACTTCAGTATCTGTATTAGATTTAAATTTAACACCTTTTGAAATCAATTCCTCTTTTAATTCGTTATAATTTTCAATTATACCATTATGTACAAGAGTAACTACTCCTGATGTATGAGGATGAGCATTAATTTCGTTAGGTTCTCCATGAGTTGCCCATCTTGTATGTCCGATACCAGTAGAAGAGATAATTTTCTTTTTCTCAACTAATTTTTCTAGGTTTGCAATTTTACCTTTTGATTTATAAAGGTTGATTTTTCCATCTTCGACTACAGCTATTCCCGCAGAATCGTATCCTCTATATTCTAATTTTTTTAATCCGGCTATAACAGCATCTTTTGAATTATGCTTTGAACCAGTATATCCAATAATTCCACACATATATAAATACCTCCAATATATTGATTTTCAATGTTCAGATTCTATATTACATAGCCTTTGTAGTAAGAAAGATTTTACATTTTTTTCTATGTATAACGATAATAGATTACCGTGGCAGTATCCGCTGATGTTTCGATTGCTACCATCCTCGTCAATATAATGTGTAAGTTACATCATATCCATGCGCTATTTTATTAATTTTAAACTTTACACCTCCAAATAAGATTAATAAAATTTAATGCCATTGTACAATAACTTTTTTTACTTGTCAAGTTTTAAATATATTTATATGATATGAAAAAAATATATTTAAGTGAAATATTTAATAAATATTTATTAAAACCTTTGATTTTATTTCGCTATATGTTATAATTTAATCGAATATTGTCTAATTTTTTAGATATATGTTTTAGAGAGGTAAAATCAATGATATATGAAAATAAAAAAGTTAAAATATTAACTTTTATTGTAATGATAGTTTTTATGACGTCGTGTCTTTTTATAAATTATTCTAAAATAGATGCATATACTGTATCTACTAAGAAAACGGGAATTGAAAATTTTCCAGAATCATATAAATCTTATTTAAATAATTTGAAAGCTAGGCATCCAAATTGGACTTTTGTAGCAGTGTATACTCATTTAGATTTTGACTATGTTATTCAAAATGAAATGGTAACAAATAGAAGTTTAGTTCCAATAAGTTATCCTGCATCATGGAAATTAAATGATGATCAAGTAGAATATGGATGGGTTAATGCATCAAGAAATGCAGTAAGTTATTCTTTAGATCCAAGAAACTTTTTAACAGAGGAAAAAATATTTCAATTTGAAGTAAATACATACAATAGCTCTGAACATACAGTTGAAGCTGTAAAAAATATTTTAAAAGGAACTCCAATGGGAGATGAAAATTACGAGAAAAAATATAAGAAAAATGGCAAGCTTGTTGATATGGACAAGTCATATGCAGAGATTATTGTAGAAGCAGGTAAAAATAATAATGTAAGTCCTGTTCATTTAGCTTCAAGAATAATTCAAGAAAATGGAGGAAACATCCTAAATAATAAATGTTTATATGGATCTTATCCAGGCTATGAAGGATATTACAACTTTATGAATGTAGGAGCAAGTCCTACAGGAGATGGAGCATTAATAAATGCTTTAAATTATGCTAAGAATAATGGTTGGACAAACCCAGAGCTTGCAATAAATGGAGCAGCAAAGAAAATATATAATCAATATATTTATTATGGTCAAAATACAGTATATTTTGAAAAGTTTGATGTAAATTTTGTAGAATCATCACTTTATCTTTTCGGAAGTCAATATATGGCTAATATAATAGCTCCATCTAGTGAGTCATCACTTATGTATAAAGCTTATAATAATACTAATAAAATGGATAGCAGTTTTGTATTCCATATTCCAGTATATGATAATATGCCTTCTTCAGTTGAGATTGTTGATGGTGAATATACTGATGACAATACATTAGTTTATTTAGATGATACTTCAGATTATGGAGTAACTGATATATTTAATATAAGAAGTACACCATATAGTAACTCAAGCTCTAATATAATAGCAACAATAGTAGAAACTAAAGAAGGTCAAGATAATAGAACTCTTATGACTAGAATTAAAAAAGGTAATAATACTGGTTGGGATAAAGTAAGATTATCAGATGGCAGAGAAGGATATGTTGCAAGTCAATATGTAAGAGAATATGTGTATAGCAAAGTTGAATCTGTAAGTTTAGATTCTACAGCCAAAACACTAAAAGTTGGTGAGAGTTTAAAATTAAATGCAAAGGTATTACCAGATAATGCTAAAGATAAAAGTGTTAAGTACTCATCATCTAATAATTCTGTAGCAACTGTTGATGACAGTGGCAATGTAGTAGCTAAAGCTGCAGGTGATGCAACTATTACAGTTACAAGTAATGATCAAGGAAAAACAGCTACATGTAATGTAAAAGTAATTTCTAAAATAGATATAAACGATGATGAAGAGATAAAATTCGATGAATCATTAAATTTAACTGAAGATAATTATATTTATAACTTATCTGAAAATACTACAGTAGAAACTCTAAAATCTAAGATTAACGTTAAAGGATTAACATATAAAATCGTTAATGATAAATCTTCAGAATTACAAAACAGTGGCATTGTTACAACTGGTTCAAGAGTTCAAGTATTAAGAAATGGAAACACAATAGGTGAGTATGTAGTAATAATTTTAGGTGATGTTAATTGTGATGGAAAAATAACTTCTTCAGATTATGTACTTATTAAAAATCACATAATGGACGTATCAAAGCTAAGTGCTATAGCTGCTAAAGCTGCTGATATGAATAAAGACTCAAGTGTTAACGCACCGGACTATGTTTTAGTAAAAAATTATATAATGAGTAAATAAGTATACGGAGGAAAAAATGAAAAAGATAATTAATAAAATGATGAGCTTAATTTTTGCGTTAGTGTTATTAAACTTTATAGGAATTAATAAAATATATGCATCTTCATTTTCGGTTAGTGCTTCGGCAACATCCCTAAATTTAGGGCAAAGTACTACAATTACTATATCTGGAGTAGACACAATTGGAAGATTCAATATTTCATCTTCAAATTCTAATGTAACATCACTAAGTGATACTTCTATTTGGATAGAAAATGGAAATGCCAGTGTTACAGTTAGTGGAATATCAGCAGGTAGTTCTACAATAACTGTTTCACCAGCTGATGTTTCTGATAGTAAAGGAAATAAGATTAATCTGGAACCAAGTTCAGTAAATATAACAGTAAAGGCTGATGAGTCTAGAAATAATACTACTAATAATAATTCAACAAATAATACAAAATCTTCGAATAGTAATTCTCAAAAAAGTGCAAGTAGTAGTAATGCAAATCTAAAAAATCTTGTTATAGATCAAGAAGGACTTACTCCAATGTTTAGTTCAGTTGTTACTAGCTATTCATTAACAGTACCAGAAAAAGTAACAAAATTAAATATTACTCCAACAATGGAACAAGCAGGAGCTAAGTATTGGATAACTGGTGACGAAGACTTACAAATGGGAAAAAATATTGTAACAATAACAGTTACAGCTCCAGATGGTACAAAGAAAACTTATACAATCTATGTTGATAGAGTTCAAGATACAACTAAGGCAGATGCATCACTTAAAAATTTGATAATAGATGGTGTTGAATTAAATCCAGAATTTACCCCTGAAACTTTAGAGTATACTTTAGGACAGTTCGATTCAAGTGTAGAAAAACTTACTATACTAGCATATGCAAATTCAGATAATGCTAAAGTAGAAATTCAAGGAAATGAAAATTTTAAAGATGGAGAAAATATTATAAAAATAATTGTTACTGCTGAGGATGGAACTACAACAAGAGAGTATACCTTAAAATTTAATAGAGATGCTAAGGTTATAAAAACAGAGGAAAGTAATTCATATCAAAATGTATATGAAGAGCCAACAAAGTGGGAAAACTTTAAGCATAATGTTAAAGAAAATAAATTACTTTTAATAGTACTTGCAGTTACTATTATAGAATTAATAGAAATTTTAGTACTATATAAAAAATTGTACTCTAAAGATAAAGAGGAAAAACAAGGAATTGATGATTTTAATTCAAACTATAACATAAATATTGACGGAATTTTAGATGATAAAGAGAATACTAAAAAGCGTCGTAGAGGAAGTAAAACAGAAAAAGCAAGTGATACTTCTGAAAATGAAGAAAATGTAGAATCTAAATCTAATGATGAAAGTAAAGAAACAAAAGAAAATGAAGAATTAAAATCTAATGATATAGATGAACATGCAAAAGGAAAAATAATAAAATTTAGTGAAAATTTAGAGCCTAAGGATATTGAAGAAAAATCTGATGATGAAGCAGCTCCTTTAAATGAAGAAAAAGTTGAGGAAAAAGAAGAACCTAAAGAACCTGAATTAGAAGAAAACTCAGAAGGTGAAAAAGAGATAGTTGAAGAAGAAGCTCAAATTGAAGAACTAAATGAAACAGAAAATATAAAAGAAAACACAGAAAATGATAACATTAAAGAAGATAATGAAATAAAAAAAGAAGATACTAAAGTTGAAGATAGCAAAAAAGATGAATTACCTGAAATAGACTTTGAAAGTTTAATAAAAGAAACTTTAAAGAAATATGAAGAAGAAGACAATAATAATGAGTAACTTTAGAAAACAAAAAATTCCGCTTGAAAAATAAGCGGAATTTTTTTATATTTTAAGATTAATTTTTTGTATATGTATAATTATTTAACATGTTATTTACTATATTATTTATTGATTATTATCATTTGAATCAAGAAGTTTCCAACCATCTATATTGCTACGTCTTATTGCTCCCATTAAATTTGGACGCACTTTCTTTATGTCTTTTTGAAGATCTTTTAAGAGATTTGTCATGTAATCACGTTTTGTATACCCATCTGCAGGACAACATTTTCCCATTACTGGAAATTCTTTTTCTCTAGCCACAGCTCTAATTTCTTTTTCATCTACATATATAAATGGTCTAATAGTTTTTACTTTACTTCTACTTAAATATGTAACAGGTGCGAATGTATGTATATTACCATTTAAAAATAAACTCATTAAAAAAGTTTCCATTACATCATCTGAATGATGACCAAGAGCTATTTTATTGCATCCATTTTCAATAGCTACACTATTTAACATTCCTCTTCTCATATTTGCACATAAAGAACAAGGACTTTTTTCTTTTCTAATGTTAAATACGACATCTGCTATATTAGAATTGTATACAACGTATTCAACGCCTAAATCTTTACACATTTTTTCAAGTTTGTCTGTTTTAAATGTTTCACTTCCTGGGTGTATTGTTATTGCCATTAAATCAAATTTTTTAGGATAGAATTTTTTTAAATAGTATAATGCGTGTAAAAGTGTAATACTATCTTTTCCTCCAGAAAGTCCAACAGCAATTTTATCTCCTTCATCAATCATATTATAATCATCTATAGCTTTTCTAGCTTTTCCAATAATTTTTTGTAACATAATTTACTCCTTAAATTAACATAAAATATTATAACATGAAAATTATACTAATTCAATATTATTTAATTAAAATTTGGCCAACTCCTAGCAATGTAAGTAAAACGCACGAAAAAATTTCGGCATATTTTTGGATAAATTTATTTAAGATATTTTGTCCAATTTTATTTCCAAAAAATAAAAATAAAAAACTTATAAAAAATGTAAATATTATAGTGTAAATTTTACTTATTCCAGCAATTCCAGCAATTATTCCAACTGCCATATTGTTGCTAGCAAGAGCTATAGTTATACATATTAGTTCTTTTATGTTTAAATTAGACGAGTAAGTTTTTTCTTTTGTATCAGATTTTTTTACTATAAAAAAATTTAAAATTCCATATATTCCAATTGCAATAAGTATGCAAGAGCCAATAATTTTAAAAAAATTTGTATCATTAACAAAAATATTGATAATATTAGATAAATACATAAAAAATCCAGTTATAATACTCATTAATAATGAAATAAATATATTTTTTAAAGTTGATATTTTAGTCTTTTTTATTCCAAGTGATAATCCAAGAACTATATTATCAATATTTGCAGAAATAACAAATACAAGTGATGATATTAAACTAGTCAAAACAATACTCCTTTCTATCACTAATATATTAAATGAAATAACATCTTCTAGTGATACAAATTGTTTGACTAAACTTTTAAATTTTGGTATAATCTAACAAGGTGAATATTATGAATGAGGAAAATTTGATTTTAAGTGTTAATACAAGATATACGGCAGAGGAATATGTAAAATTTAACAAATTTCATATGTTTAGAAAAGATAATAAATTTTTGAAAACAGTTATAGTTAATGTTGTTATTTTATTAGCTTTATGTATTGGGTATGTAGAAATGAAATTTTATTTTGGTGCGATTATTTTGTGTGCAATTGCTTTATTTTTGAATATTTTTTATTTTACAACTCCAAAACGTTACGTAAGAAAAATACTAAAAACAGATAAAATTTTTGGAAAATATGATAATACTATAAGCTTTTTTGATACTTATATAGAGATGAAAAATGAAATATCTGACTCTAAGATTAAATATGAGGATTTATATAAAGCATATAGATATAATAACAATATTTATATTTATTTTAATAAAAACTCAGCTATATTAGTACTTTCAAAGGATGTTAAAGAGAAAGATATAGATGAAATACAAGATTGGTTAATAAAGAAATTAGATAAAAAGTTTATAAAAGTAAATTAGGAGGTTTTTTATATGGATTGTGTTTTTTGTAAAATTATAGAAGGAAAAATTCCTTCAGATAAGGTATTTGAAAATGAATATGTTTTGGCTTTTAATGATATTGAGCCTAAAGCACCAGTACACATTTTAATAATTCCTAAAAAGCATATTAAGGATATTAACGAAATTTCAGAAGAAAACATAAAATATGTAGAGAGTTTAATGCTTTCTATTAAAGAAATAGCTAAAATTGCAGGAGTATATGAGTCAGGATATAGAATTATATCTAATACAGGAAAAGATAGTGGACAAGAAGTTCCACATTTACATTTTCATTTACTTGGTGGCAAAAAATTAGCCCAATAAATTAGTATTTAAAATATGATTAATTTGTGAAATTTTAAGCAAAAACGTGACTTTTATATTAAATTGAGTTATAATATATTTAGTTAATAGTTTTACTATTAAAAGGAGGAATATATTATGAGTGAAAAAACTAAGAAAGATGTTCAAATAAAAGAAGATGTTGAAGTGGCAAAAGACGAAACAAATGTTGAAATTGCTACAAATTTAAATATTTCTGAGGATGTAATTGGAATAATTGCAGGTCTTGCTGCTTCTGAAGTTGAAGGAATAGCAGGAATGACACTAGGATTTGTTGATGGAATAAATCAAATATTAGGTGGAAATAAAAAATATTCTAAAGGTGTAAAAATAGATTTAGATGGAAAGAAAGTAACTGTTGATTTATTCGTTAATATTAAATATGGAGTAAGAATCCCAGATGTCGCTTGGGCTGCTCAAAATGCTGTAAAAAATGCTGTTGAAACAATGACTGGATTAGAAGTTGTTGCAGTTAATAGTAATGTACAAGGTATAACATTTGATAAAAACGTTGAATTAAAAGAAAACGATGAAGAGTCAGAAGACTAAAATATATATTTTAAATTATTAAGAAAAATCTTATATAATTTAAATATATTGGGGGGATTATTTTGAAAGGTTTTGAAAAATTTTTATTAATACTATTTTCTATATTGACATTGGCAATAGCCATTTCTATTATTTTAACTTCTACCCAAATGATAGATTTAGCGCCAATACTAAAGAATTTAGAAAATATTCTTATAAATAATAAAGTAGCTAGTGTTGTAACAGGTGGAATATTTGTTTTAATTTCACTACTTGGAATTTTTTCTTCATCTGGAAGTAAAGAGGAAGTAAAGTCAGGTTTAGCAATACAAGGAGAAAAAGGAACTGTTTATATAACTAAGGATACTTTTGAGAGTATTATTGAATCTATAACAAGATCATATGCAGAACTTAGAAATGTAAAAGTTACTATTGATATGACAGAAGAAGGTGTTGTAGCAAATGTATTTGCAATGATATTACCAGATACTGTAGTTCCAACACTTACTGCTAAATTACAAGAAAATATAAAATCTAGTATAAAGAAACAAACTACTGTTGAAATAAAAGAAGCAAACATAAAGATAAAGGGTGTTTACGAAGATATACAAAAAAAATAGCAAAGTAGGTGAAGTTTATAATGAAAGATTTTTGGGAATACATAGTAAAAAATAAATATATAATAATTTGCATAGGTGTTGTTGTAGTTTTATATGCTTTCGGTATAGTTGAATTTTTATCTAAGCTTATAATTTTAGTAGGTCTTATTATATTAGCAGTGTTTGTTGGAAAGAAATTACAAGAAAATGAACATTTCTTTAGAGACTTATTCGCTAAGTTAAAAACTAAAACTGATAGTGTAAAAAAAGAAAATGTTTATTATTATAAAGAGGATAAAAAATAGGAGTTTTTATGAGTAGAAAAAAAGCAAGAGACAATGCGTTTAAATGTGTTTATGAAACTGAATTTTTAGGAAAAGAAGATTTAGAACATATACTTAGTATGTGTTATGATGAAAACGCAAATAGTGAAGAAGAAAAAGAATATATAGAAAATACATTAAAAGGTGTTATAGAAAATTTGGATGAAATAGATAAGATTATCCTTTCAAAATTGAAAAATTGGTCAATTTCTAGAATTGCTAAAATAGATTTGGCAATTCTAAGATTGGCTATATATGAGATAAAGTATGTAGATAGCATACCAGAAAAAGTTTCTATAAATGAAGCTGTAGAACTTGCTAAAATGTATGGAAATAATGATTCTAAATCATTTGTAAATGGAGTTTTAGCAAAAGTAATTTAAGGAGAGAAGTTTTATTTATATGGAAGAGAAAATATATACAGTGTCCGTATTAAAC
>CAJLBR010000025.1 GCA_905204915.1 uncultured Clostridium sp. | reverse complement strand
CCAGATTTTGTAACAACAATAGGGGATTGGGCATTTCAAAATTGTTCAAATGCAACCGTATTAAAACTTGGAAAAAAACTAGAAAAAATTGAAAGCGGAGCCTTTTATAATTGTTCAAAATTACCAAATTTAATAGTACCAGAGGGTGTAACCAAAATAGGTGATTGCGCTTTTCAACATTGTAATGCTTTGACAGAAGTACACTTGCCATCTACACTATCTAGTATTTCAAATAATACATCATCAGGCTATGCGCCATTTTATGAGTGTAGAAATATAACAAAAATAACAGTACCACAATATGTGACTGGTAGTAGAGATTTAACTTATGTATTCTATTACAGCAGAGGAAAAATCAAAGATATTTATTTGGATAGCAATGTTACATCTATAACTTCAAATGGACTTAGCGGATTTAGTGATGTTACATTACATTTCAAAGGAAGTATTCCATCCGGAGCACCATGGGGTGGAAGTAATGTAAAAACAGTTCAAGGATAGCTTAATAAAGCTTGCTATTTAGGTTTTCTTTAGGTAGCAAGCTTTTAGCTTTGTTATTTATACTTATTTTTTAGAGGTGAAAAAATGATAATAAAACAACGTAAGGGAATTAGTTTAATTACCCTTATAATTACAATCGTTGTAGTAATTATTCTTGCAGCAGCAGTTATTTTGATGCTAACAGGAAATAATCCAATTAATAACGCTAGAGTAGCTAATTTAATATCAACTAAAGATTCAATTGAATCTGCTGTTTTAACTTATGCTGCTAAAGTTAAATCAAAAGTTATGTGAGAAAAGAGCACATATCAAATTATAACAGGAGAAAATGATAGTGAGGAATATAGAATTATTGAAAAAGATTCTGAAGGAACTTTAGTAACATGTGAAGTTACTAAAAATACAATTCCTATTACTTTGTATAAGATAGATGAAAATCTTTTTAAGGAAAAGATTGATAAATTACCAGCTCCTCCTAATAGAAATGGGGCTTGGTATTTGGATGAAGATGGACATGTATTCTTAGTCTTCGATGAGGATGGACAAGCTTCTAGTTGGATGGCTAACAAAGAAAAGAAAATTGACGATGCTACTCTTTTAACTTTTGTAGTGTATAAGGGGTGGAGAAATTGGAAGAGGAGTTAATAGTGGAAAAGGAGATGCTGGAAAGAAAGATAATGATAATGCTATAAAATTTCCACCATATACCGATTCAGATTGGTTTGCTTATGAAGTTAATTCGGATGGTGATCTTGTACTAACTGGCTTTAATTCCGAAAAGTTAAAGTCTGAACCAAATTATCCTACAACTATACATTTCCCAAAAACAATAGACGGAAAAAAGTAGTAGCAGTAAAAGATGATGCTTTTAGAGGAAAAAACAAAATAGAAAGTTTATACGTAACAGAAGGAATTACTTCAATAGGACACAGAGCATTTAGAGAATGTACGGCTTTAAAAGAAGTATATTTACCAACTACTCTTACATATATAAGTCATTGGACAGACGGTGATGCTACATTTTATAATTGTAAGAGTATAGAAAAAGTAACTGTTCCTCAATACATAGCTAATGGTGGAAGAAGAATATCGAATGTATTTAATTATTCAAAGACTACTTTGAAAAATATATATTTACATTCTAATGTATCTTCAATAGCATCTGACAGTTTAAACGGAATTAGCGATGCAACTATATATTATAAAAATAGTTTGCCTTCCGGTTCTCCATGGGGAGGCAGCAACATTACTAGTCAGAAGTATTAAACGTATAAAAATATAGATAATAAAATAATCCTTTTCATTTATAAAATGGAAAGGATATTTTTTGCTTTTTAATAGAGTTTGTGATATTATAACTACATAGACTAACTATTGTTTTTTACATTATAAGAAAGATTGGAGGAGATTATAATGGATTTAACTTTAGATGTAGGAGAAGAGTACAGACTAAATATAAGGGCAGGCGGTATAGTTATACATAATAACAAAGTATTGTTACACAAAAATTTAAATAAGGATCATTATTGCTTACCTGGTGGAAGAGTAGAAATAGGAGAAAATTCTGAAAGTACTATAAAAAGAGAAATTAAAGAAGAACTAGGAAAAGAAATTGATATCCTGGAATATGTTGCCACTATTGAAAATTTTTTTGAGATGAGAAATAAAAAGTACCATGAAATATATTTTATACACAAAATAGAATTTAAAAATGAAGAAGATAAGAAATCTAATAATGTTATGTACAATATGGAAGGAAAAGATTATTTGCAATATGTATGGGTAGATGTTGATAAATTAAATGAATGTAAAATTGTGCCAAGATGTTTAAAAGAAATAATTACATCGAATAAATTTCCAATACATGTAATACATGAAAATTAAGACAAATTGACTTTATTAACTAATATATTCAATCATATAACTTGCAATTTACATAAAAATATGATATAATTGTTATTAGTTTTTGAAGGGAGGATGATGAATTATGTATTCATTGTCAGACAGATATTTAATAAAAATGAGAAAATTTGTAGGAAAGGAGATTATACGGATAGCTCCCACTAAGAGTGGGGATTTCTGCTTCAGAGAAAAGATTGTAATTCTTGACTCGATAAACGGCGGAGAGATTCGAATCAGTTGGGACAAAGGAGCAAGCCATGCAAGGTTCAACAGAGCGTCTGATTATCTTGATGAAAATTGGGTACCTCTCGAAGAAGTAATGGCAGCACCTCATCCAACACTTTCGGCACTCGAAGGAAGATATGTAAAGAGAATACCGGAAGGTGACATATCTTTTGCCAGAGGAGTAGACGGATTTGAAAAAGATACTTATAAGCTGTTAAAAGCTTGTGAGTCGCACCTTTTCCTTGAGAAAAGACATGAGAACGGCAGGAAAGAAATGATTATCCTTTGTAAAGACAGAATAGTCTTTAACAATTGGATTTTAGATCCAGAATTTGCCGACTAATATTCTTTTGATTTTGCAACACATTTTGTTGCAAAATCTTTTTTTTTATTATATAATTTTCTAGAGAATTAGTATGGTTTGAGGGGGATAATATGAAAAACACTTTGAATGAAATTTTTAATGAAGCTCGTGATAATTTTAACCTAATATTTAGGACATATAAAATACTTGAAATGTCTTATGAAATGAAGATATCAATACATCCTGCTGGGCAGTGGATACTAGATAATATGTATGTAATTGAACAAGAGTATTCAGTAATAAAAGAAGAAAAGAAAAATCTGAAAAATAAAAGACTTCCGATAATAAAAGCAAGTGATGGCTCTAAATATATTAGTATATATTATCTGGCAAATGAACTTGTTGAGGAAAATAAAGGTGCAATTAATCAATGGTTAATTGAAGAAAAATTACGTGAGCACCAAAAATTTTCATATCTTTCCTCTTTAGAGTTAAATTTATTTATGCTAATGCTAAAAATTGCTCTTTTAAAATTTATTGCAAGAGTATCTGAAAACATTTTGCATTCTCAATTACAAAAATTAGTAGTCGAAGAAATTTTAAAAAATGAAAATATAGAATTTTTTAATCAAGATAAAAAGAACTTTTCAAAATTTACAACAATCAAAGATTTTAGAGAATACATGGTAGATGAAGAAAAAATTAAAAATTCCAATACAGCATTTATAGAATATATGGCATTCCGTTTAAAAGAGTACGGAAAAAATGGAGATAAATTTTTAAAGCATCTAAAAAATGAAGCAGAAAAATCAGGATTTACGGTAGATTCAGCAATTGTAAAAGAACACATGGAAATTGCTAAAACAACTGATTATATTGGAAAAGCTATTATTTCTTATAAACAAATTCAAGGAATTAATTTTAGAGAGATATTTGAACGTGTAAATAAAGCAGATGAAACTTTAAAAGAGGATTATACACATGAATTTGAAAAGTGTGACTATAAAACTAAAAATCGTTATAGAGGATATATAATAAAACTTGCTAAAAGATATAATTTATCAGAAATATATGTTGCAAAAAAAGCAGTTGAATGCTCTAAAAAATACAAAAAGCATGTGGGGTATTTTTTAATTGGTGAAGAAAAATGGAAACTAAAAAAAGAACTTGGTAAAGCTTATATAGGAGATAAGATTTACCTTGATATAATAAAGCCAATGAAATCATTCTTGTACATTTTTACAATATTATTTTTAGCGGTTATAGCTACGCTTTTCATTAATATGAAATTAATAAACTTTGATGCTACTTGGATGAAAGTTATGTCTTATATAATAACTTTTGTATTCTCACTTGAAATATCAGAAAAAACGGTATGTTATGTATTACGTAAATTAATAAAACCTAAGGTTTTACCAAGATTTGATTTCGCTAAAACAATAGATTCTAAATATCCAACTTACGTTGTAATGCCAACAATAATATCTTCAATTGAAAAGCTAGATCAAATGATATCAAAAATGGAAATAACATATCTTGCGAATAGATCAGAAAATATGTATTATATGTTGATTGGTGATTGTTTGGCAAGTGATAAGAAAGTAATTGATATTGATAGCAAAATAGTTGAATATGCAAAAGAAAAATTAGATGAGTTAAATAAAAAATATGAATCTGATAGAGTATTATTTAACTTCTTATATAGAAAACGTGTATATTCTAAATCTGAAGGCTCATATATGGGCTGGGAGAGAAAGAGAGGCGCATTAGCCCAATTTAATAAATTAGTACTTGGTAAGATGTCAGATAAGGAAAAAAATGATGCTATGTGGCTAATATATGATGACATTATAAAAACTAAATACATTATAACAGTAGATGAAGATACATCATTATCTTTAAATACTGCTAAAGATTTAGTTGCAATTATCTCACATCCTTTAAATAAGCCAGTACTTGCTAAAAATGGAAAAATAATAAAAGATGGATATGGTCTTATACAACCGTCAGTAAGCCTAGATATAGAATCTGCTAATAAAAGTATATTTTCAAAAATCTTTGGTGGATTTGGGGGGCTTGATATTTATACAACAGCTGTATCTAATACATATCAAGATGTATTTGGAGAAGCAATATTCTGCGGTAAAGGAATTTATGATGTAGAAGTGTTCGAAAAAATAGTAGGATCAGAAATTCCAGAAAATTTAGTATTATCACATGACTTATTAGAGGGGTCTTTAGTAAGAACAGGCCTTGCTTCAGATATTGAAGTTCAAGATGCATTTCCAAATAATTACATTGCATATATGAAGAGAAATCATAGATGGTATAGGGGCGATATGCAAATAATTAGATGGCTACTTAGTCCTAAATCTAAACTTAATTTGTTATCAAAATGGAAAATATTTGATAATTTAAGAAGACCACTTTTAGATGTTTTTGCTTTAATTGCAATAGTACTATCAGCATTCGTTTCTGATAAAGTATTTGCAACTACAAGTTTGATAACTTTTTGTGTATTAAATTTTGGATATATAATATCTATATTTAATAGACTAATAATGGGAAAATTTGCTCACACTAAAGAATTGCAATACATTCCAATTATTCATGGAATACAAGCAGATCTTTTATCAATGTGCTTTAATTTTGTTACAATACCATATAAAGCATATATGTGTTTAAATGCTTTTATAACATCACTTTATAGAATGCTTATATCACATAAAAAATTACTTCAATGGACTACAGCAGAAACATTAGAAAAAACAGCTAAAAATACTCTTAGTTACTATGCTTTTAATATGAGCGTTAATATAATTTGTGGATTGGCATTAATATTAATTCCTTATAAAAATATAGAAATGCAGGTTATGGCTCCATTTAAAGTAATAATAGGAATGTCGTTTATTTTAGCACCAATTCTTTCATATCTTTTAGGAAAAGATCATTTAATCTCAAGAAAGAGAAGATTAAATACTACACAAGAAGAGGAAGTTATTGAAGTAGCTAAAAGAACATGGGAATTCTTTAATTCAATGATGACTCCTACAAATAACTTTTTACCAACTGATAATTTCCAAGAAAATAGAAGATATAAGATAGCTAATAGAACTTCTTCAACAAATGTTGGTTTTGGAATACTTTCTATAATTAATGCTTATGATTTAAAATTTATAAGTAAAGATGAAGCTATAAAGAGACTTGAGAATATAATGCAAACTGTAGAAAAATTAGAAAAATGGCATGGTAATTTATACAATTGGTATAATATAAAGACACTAGAACCTTTAAGACCAAGATTTATATCAACTGTTGATAGCGGAAATTTTGTGGCTTGCCTTTATGTTTTAAAAGAATTTTTATATACACTAAATAATAGAAAAGATTATTCTATCAGAGAAACTAAAAAAGATGAAGATTATGATAGAATTCAAAAAATGATAGATAAAGCAAATGAAATTATAGAAGAAACAGATTTTTCTGTACTTTATAATCAAGAAAGAAATATATTTTCTATTGGATATGATGAAGAGAGCGGTAAGTTAGTTGATAGTTATTATGATATATTAATGTCAGAAAGTAGACTTACAAGTTTAATATCAATAGCAAGAAGACAAGTAACTTCAAAACATTGGTTCTCTCTATCAAGAAATCTTGTAAAAACAGATGGATACAAAGGACTTGTATCATGGAGTGGAACAGCATTTGAATACTTTATGCCATACCTATTTAATAAATCATATGAACACACTCTAATAGATCAATCTTTATTCTTTGCAAAATATAGTCAAATCAAATATGTAAGAACTAATAATATGCCTTGGGGAATATCAGAATCAGCATTTGCAGTTAAAGATAATGAATTAAATTATCAATATCAAGCATTTGGTATACCATGGCTGGGATTAAAGAGGGGACTTAATAACTTCTTAGTTATATCTCCATATGCCTCTTTACTTATGCTGGAATTTGATCCAGTATCAGTATATAAAAATATGAAAGCTTTAAAGAAAATAGGAGCATATTCTTCATATGGATTCTATGAGGCAATTGATTATACTGCTAAACATATTGAACCAGATAAAGAATATGAAGTAGTAAAAACATATATGGCTCACCATCAAGGAATGATTTTAACATCTATAAATAACTATATAAATCATGGAATTATAAAAGAGAGATTCCAATCAAGTCCAGACATTAGAGCTTGTGAAATATTGCTAAAAGAAAGAGAAAGAATGAAAGCTAATATAAAGAAAAACGTTCTTGATACTGAAAATGTTTATAAGCAAAAATCACAAGAAAAGTATACAATGTTTGTTGAGGGAATAAATTCTAAAACTCGTGAAGAAGAAAATGATAATTCTTTAAAGATCAATTTACTAAAAGGTCATAATTTATCTACAATAATTACAAGCAATGGTGCTAGTTTCTTAAAATATCGTGATAAAATTGTAAACAAACAAAGATATACTGACGTTGAAAATAGCGGTAACTTTATATTCTTAACTGATAAGGTATCAGGAGTTACGTTCCTTGCAACTAGTGCGGATGATGTAAAAGATCCTAGAATAAAGAAAACATGGCTAAACAATATGTTAAATGCTTCACAATTTTATGTGGAAACAAAAGAATTGGAAACTACTACTACAGTATATTTATCACCAGAGTATAATATGGAAATTAAAAAGGTAAGTATCTATAATAACAGTTCAACAAGAAGAGAAATTCTAATTAATACTTATATAGAACCTGCTATGACAGATTACATGACAAATGTTGTACATCCATCATTTAGTAATCTAACAATAGAAACATATTATGATGAAGATTTAGATTTGTTAGTAGCAAGTAAAAGAAAGAAAACAGAACAAGATTCAGATTTATTTGTTTATTCTAAACTTATTGGCATAGATCTAGAAAAAGAAGTTGAAACAGAGAAATCTAAAATTGCGAATACTCCTGAACTTGCATATGACAATGATGTTGTAAAATATCCTTTATGGCCAGTATTATCATATAGAGCTACTATAATATTAGACCCACATGAACGTCAAGAGTTCTTCTATGTGGTAGGCGTTACAGAAAGTAAGTATAGAATGAATAACTCTATAGTAAATATTGATTTTAATGAACTTGAAGAACAATATAAGTTAACATGCGAACTTAATAATATTACTTCTAGATATCTAGAACTTACTCCTGGTAAAGCTGCACTATATAATAATATAATAAAAGATGTTTTATTTGGAAAACCAGAAATAAAAGAAGAAGAATTTTGGAATGAATCGATGAATCAATCAATGCTATGGAAATATTCTATTTCTGGAGATTTACCAATAATGATGGTCTATATAAATAGGATTGAAAATGCTGGAATTATTGAGGAAGTAATTAAATTTATGGATTACGTAAAGAACAGAAAAATAGACTTAGATATTGTAGTATTTATTGATGAAGAAGATAAAGACAAGAAACCATTATATCATTTTGTAAAATCTCACTTAGATAGAGCGGTATATATGGATTATACAAAGGGTAACATTTATTTATTAAACGTAAATGATCTAACTCATGAGGAATTAAAACTAATTTCTTTCTTAAGCAAAAAATATATTGATTCTATTGATGAATTTACGAATGTTGAAAAATATTTACAACTTTCATCTGATGAAGAAGACACGATAAGTGCTGATGAGAATTAAAGAGGGGGAAGTACAAATAATATGAAGATTAAAAATACTTCAGATTATATTGCATTTAATTCATATGGCGGATTTAATAGTACAAAAGATGAATATCATATATTAAATACCGCCACACCACTTCCGTGGTGCAATATAATAGCAAATGAAAAGTTTGGAAGTGTCATTTCAACATATGGCACTGTATATACCTATTTCAAAAATAGTAGAGAATTTAAGCTTACAGAATGGTGTAATGACTGGATAAGTTTTGAAGCAGGTGAAAAGTTTCAAGGAATATTTGAAAAAGATTATAATCTAATATATGGCTTTGGATACGTAAAAGTATTAGAAGACGAAAATGACGTTGAAAAAGAAATGGATATATTTGTTCCAATGAATGACAATGTAAAAATACATTATATAAAACTAAAAAATAATTCAGAGTCTAAAAAAAGTATAAATATATCGTATAAACTTGAACCCGTTTTAGGGGTATCTAGAGAAACTAATTCAAATTATATACTATCTAGAATAAAGGATAATATACTAGAAATTAAAAATCCTTATAGTATAGAATTTTCTAATTGCATGGCTTATGTTATGCCATGTATAGAGAATGAAAATGTAGAAGTTACTTTTGATGAAAAAAATTATGAGATTAAATTTACTATCACATTAGAAGAAAAACAAAGTGTTAAATTTGGTATAGCTTTAGGAGCATGTGAGAATGAAACAGAAGCATTTGATTTGTATAAGAAATACTCAAATATAAAATCTATTGATAGTGAATTAAAAAATACTAAGAAATATTGGAAAGATTTAGTAAAGGGCAATTTTAATACGGGAGATGAATATATAGACATAATGGCCAATGGCTGGTTATTATATCAAACTGTTGTATGTAGATTATTTGCTAAAACTGCATTTTATCAATCTGGTGGTGCTATAGGCTTTAGAGATCAACTTCAAGATACTTTAGCACTTATACATAAATGGCCAGAAAAGACCAGATCTCAAATAATACTACACTCTAGCAAACAATTTGAAAAGGGAGATGTACTGCATTGGTGGCATGAACATAATAATGCTGGTATAAGAACTTATTTTAGTGATGATTACCTTTGGTTACCATATGTATTATCAGAATATGTTGAAAAAACAAATGATACGTCTATATTAGATGTTGAGACTAATTACTTAGAAGATAAACCTATGGGAGATAGACATGAGCTATATGATGTTTTCCATAGTATTGATGCTAAAGATTCAGTATATAATCATGCTAAAAAGACTATCTTATATGGTCTTTCTAGAGTAAGTGAAAAAAATGGATTATTAAATATTGGTGATGGTGATTGGAATGATGGATTTAGTAATATAAGAGGCCAATCAGTTTGGTTAACATTTTTTATGATGAATGTTCTACAAAAGTTTATTCCTATAGCAAAATTGAAAAAAGATGACGAAATGGTAAAAATTGCAGAAAAGAACATACATTTATTAAAACATAGTGTTATTTCAAATGCTTGGGAAAATGGTCAATTTGTAAGAGCTTTTTTTGAAAATGGTGAAGTATTAGGCTCTATGTCTAATAAAGAATGTAAAATCGACTTGATATCACAGGCGTGGGCCGTAATTGCTATGAAAGATTATCCAGATGTTAGTGAGGAATTAAAAGAGGCATTAAACAGTGCTGATAAATATCTTGTTGACCATGAACATCAAATTGTAAGACTTTTATATCCTTCTTTCGATAAGCCTAAGAATAATCCTGGATATATAAAAGCATATGTACCGGGTACGAGAGAAAATGGAGGACAATATACTCATGCTTCTACTTGGCTTGCTAAGGCATATTTTGAATTAAAAGAAAATGAAAAAGGATTAGAAATTTTAAAATATATAAATCCTATATATCATTCTGATACTAAAGAAAAGACAGATATTTATATGGTAGAGCCATATGTTGTTGCTGCTGATGTATACACAAATCCAGAACATGTCGGTAGAGGTGGATGGACTTGGTATACAGGGTCTGCTGCTTGGATGTATAAAGTAATTGAGGATTACTTAAGTAAGGGGAAAAATGAGAAAAAATAATTTAAATAGATTTTTACAAAGCATTTTTATAATAACATTATGTATTACTATATGTTGTAATAAGGATACACTATATGCAGCGTCGTACAATGTAGTTATAGATTCTAAAGACATATTAAAAGTTGGTGAATCTGTAACCATAACTATTGATGTAAATGAGGTTGTTGGAAAAGTAGATATAAAATCAACTAATGAGAAAGTTATTAGTTCTACTAGTGTTTGGGTTGAAAATTCTAAAAAGCAAATTGAATTACCAGTTAAAGCTGCTGGAAAGACAACTATAACCGTTGTAGCAAGTGATGTTAGTAATAGCATAAATGGAGATAACTTATCATTTGATTCTAAAACTTTAAATGTTATAGCTTCATCTGGAGTAAAAGGGGATATAAGTGGAGATAGCAAGACTGACTTAATAGATGTATTTTTCACTTATAATTTATATCTTAAAGGCGATGAGATAGAGCAAGGGGATTTAAAGTTAGCTGATATGGATAATAATGGTAGAGTAGATTTATTAGATGTTTTTTTAGTATATAATTTGTACATCAAGAACATATTATAATATAAATATTTAAAGTATAAATTACTTGTATATACATTGTTTGTATATGCAAGTTTTTTTATTTTGTCAAATCTTATTTTTTAATGTTTACAATTAGTAATTTAGTGTGGTATAATTGATCTACAGATAATAGATAGTAATTCTTATAAGATTTTTTAAGGAGGACTTGTTATGGCAGATATTAACAAACAAATTTTGAATAAGAATTTAGATAACATTTACTTTGCTAGCATATTAAACTCATGTGGTAGAGAAACTATCATAGTAGTAAAGGTAGATGACAATTATTATAATTGTAGCAGAGATGCTGGTGTAGACTTTACTCCAATATCAAAAGAAGAAATAACAGAATTAGAAAAGATAGAGGACTCAGAAGAATATTTCTATTTCTCAGAAGATTTTGCTTTTTTGGATACTGTTAGTTTATATTTAAGGTCACTTAAGGCTGGAGAATACTTTAGAGTATTTTCAAAGTATAACGAAAAATTTTCTTGATAGTTATTAGAGTTTTAGTGTTTATTTTTTATTTATTTGATATTTGTTTATTATTTATAAAGAGGACATGTATAAGTCCTCTTTTTTCTTTACATTTATTCTAAATTTTACCAAAAAGGTTGAAAAATTAGACTTTTGTGATATAATATAAGAGTTAAATTTACATATAGATGGAGGATTTAAAATGAGTGTAAAAATAGAAAAAAAAGAAAATTCAAAAGTAGAATTAGAATTCACAATGCCTAAGGAAGACTTTAACAAAGCTTTAGATAAAGCTTTTATTAAAAATCAAAAGTACTTTAAAGTACCTGGATTTAGAAATGGAAAAGTTCCAAGAAATGTTGTAGAAAAAGTTTATGGTGAAGGTGTTTTATATGAAACAGTTATCGAAGATAATGTTGATTTAGAATATCAAAAAGCTGTAATTGAAAACAAATTAGAAGTTGTTTCAAAACCAGAAATGGATGTAAAACAAATTGGTAAAGATAAAGATTTCATATATACAGTTACAGTATATGTAAAACCAGAAGTTAAAGTAAATAAATATAAAGGATTAGAAATAGAAAAAACTGACGCAAAAGTAACTAAAAAAGATGTAGATGCTAAAATCGAAGAAACAAGAGAAAAGAATGCTGAATTAAAATCAGTTGAAAAGAGAGCTCTAAAAAACGGAGATATCTCTATAATTGATTTTGAAGGATTCAAAGATGGAGTTGCTTTTGAAGGTGGTAAAGCAGAAAACTTTGAACTTACTATTGGAAGTGGTCAATTTATTCCTGGATTTGAAGATCAATTAGTCGGAATGAAAATTGGCGAAGAAAAAGAAATAAACGTTAAATTCCCTGAAGAATATCATAGCAAAGATTTAGCTGGTAAAGATGCTATGTTCAAAGTAAAACTAAACGGAATTAAAGAAAAAATATTACCAAAACTTGATGATGAATTTGTTAAAGATGTTTCTGATTTTGAAACTTTAGAAGAATATAAAAAAGACGTTGAAGAAAAACTAAAAAAAGAAAAAGAAGAAAGAGCTGCTGCTGAAAAAGAAACTAAAACAATTGATAAATTAGTAGAAAATGTTGAAGTTGAAATTCCAGATGCTATGGTAGAATCAGAACTAGATCAAATGTTAGAACAATTTAGCGCAAATCTTTCATATCAAGGTATGGATATAGATACATATTGTACATATGTTGGTACAACTAAGGATGAATTTAGAAATAGCTTAAAACCAAATGCTCTAAGAGATGTAAAATTCAAACTTGCTTTAGAATACATTTCTAAAGAAGAAAAAGTTGAAGTAACAGCTGACGAAATAAACGCAAAAATCGAAGAATTAACAAATACATATGGAAAAGATAATGCAGAAGATTTAAAGAAAAATCCTAACGTTATTATGTATATGAAAGAAAAACTTACACAAGAAAAAACTTTAAATATTGTTTTAGATAGTGTAGTAGAAAAATAATATAGTTTATTGATAGGAGGTTATAAATTATGTTAAATTCAAGTTTAGTACCTATGGTAGTAGAACAAACAAGCAAAGGTGAAAGATCTTTTGATATTTACTCAAGACTTCTAAAAGAAAGGATTATATTCTTATCAGATGAAGTTAATGATGTAACAGCTTCACTAGTTGTAGCTCAATTGTTATTTTTAGATGCAGAAGATCCTGGAAAGGATATATATCTATATATTAATAGCCCTGGTGGTAGTGTTACTGCTGGTATGGCAATTTATGATACTATGCAATACATTAAATCTGACGTTTCTACAATTTGTATTGGTATGGCAGCTTCAATGGGAGCTTTCCTATTAGCAGCTGGTCAAAAAGGAAAAAGATATGCTCTTCCAAATTCAACTATTATGATCCATCAACCTTTAGGTGGAGCTCAAGGTCAAGCTAGTGATATAAAAATTCATGCAGAATATATTTTAAGAATAAAAGAAAACTTAAATAAAATTCTAAGTGAAAGAACTGGTAAGCCATTAGAACAAGTTGAAAAAGATACAGATAGAGATAATTTCTTAACTGCTAAAGAAGCTAAAGAATATGGCTTAGTTGATGAAGTAATGTCTAATATAAATGAAATAACTAAGGAGAAATAAGTATGGCAAAAAAAGGTAAAAAAGGCGGAGACGATAATTTCGATTTCGTTGACGATATGGTGTTTTGCTCATTTTGTGGTAGACTAAGACAAGAAGTAAACCAACTTATTGAAGGGCCAGACGGTATATTGATTTGTGATGAATGTGTTGAAGTGTGTCACAGACTTATGAATGATGCAGAACTTGCTAATACAGCCACTGAGGTAGATAAATCAAAAGAATTAATACCATCTGAAGAACTACCTGTACCTGAAAGTATAAAACAAGTTTTAGATGAATATGTTATAGGCCAAGATGAAGCTAAAAAAGTTTTATCTGTTGCTGTATATAATCATTACAAGAGAATAAAAAATCTTGGAAAACTTGATGATGTTGAAATTCAAAAAAGTAACATTTTACTTTTAGGACCTACAGGTTCAGGAAAAACTTTGCTTGCTCAAACTCTTGCAAAGATATTACATGTTCCTTTTGCAATAGCCGATGCTACTACTTTAACAGAAGCAGGATATGTTGGAGAAGATGTAGAAAACATATTACTTAGATTAATTCAAGCAGCTGATTTTGATATACCTAAAGCTGAAAAAGGAATTATATATATAGATGAATTAGATAAGATTGCAAGAAAATCTGAAAATCCATCTATTACAAGAGATGTTAGTGGTGAAGGTGTGCAACAAGCTTTACTTAAGATAATTGAAGGAACTGTTGCTAATGTTCCACCACAAGGTGGAAGAAAACATCCACAACAAGAATTTATCAAAATTGACACTAGTAATATATTATTTATTTGTGGTGGTGCTTTTGATGGATTAGAAAAAATAATTCAAAGTAGACTTGAAACTAAAACAATGGGATTTGGGGCAAAAGTTGAGGCTAAAAAAGATATAGACATTGGAAAAATATTTTCTCAAGTTGAACCTAATGATATTGTAAAATATGGTCTTATTCCTGAATTAGTTGGTAGATTACCAATTATAACTAATTTAAATCAACTTACTAAGAGTGCTTTGATTGATATATTAACAAAACCTAAAAACGCTCTATTCAAACAATATAAAAAATTATTTAAGATGGATAATGTTCGTCTTGAAATAAATAAAGATGCAGTAGATGTTATTGTTGAAAAAGCTTTAGAAAGAAAAGTTGGAGCTAGAGGACTTAGAGCTATAATTGAAAAAATTATGCTTGATGCAATGTATGAAGTTCCATCTAACAAAAATATAATTAGATGTACTATTACTAAAGACGTAGTTTTAAATAATGCTAAACCAATTTATGACTATAAAAAATAGTAATTTTTGAAATAGAGTAGAGGAGCAAAATCCCTACTCTATTATTTATAATTTTGAAGGAGAATATCTATGAATACGTACTGTGCTAAAGAGAATATTCCTGGTCCTAGTAAATATGGTGAAATATCTTCTGGATATTTTGAAGATAGAAAATCAAAATTTTATTGTTATATATTTAGCATAAATAATTCTAGTGATGCACTAAATCACATTAATGATATTAAACAAGATAATAAAGATGCAAGACATGTTGTCTATATTTATTCTGTATTAGAAGATAAAAATTTAAAGGTAAAGTTCTCTGATGATGGTGAACCACAAGGAACCGGAACAAGAGCTATATATGATATTTTGACTAAGAATTCAATAACAAATGTTTGTATTGTTATTGTAAGATATTTTGGTGGAATATTACTTGGTGCAGGTCCACTTTCTAGAGCATATTTAAATGCCTTTAGAGACGCTACAAAGGGAATAAAAGAAGTTTTACATTTAGAATATGTAGATTATTTAATTACTGTAAATTATCCTAATTTTGACAAAATAAAGCAAATGCTGGATGGCTATATAAATGAAAATATTGTTAGAATAAAAAATATTAAATATAATGATAATGTTGAAATGAGCCTGGAAATTGAAGAAAAAAGCTATGATACTATTGTTAACCAATTAAGTAGCATTTTATAAGCGAACATTTTTTCTTTTTTTATAAAAAAACTATTGACAAACATAAGTTCTTATATTATAATTTAAGTATAAAGAACATTTGTTTTAGAGGTGGTTTTATGAAAAGAAATAATAAAAATGGAAAAATTTTAGTAAAGAATATAGTTATGCTATTTTTAGTACTTAGTGTATTAGGAATATTTCTAAATTTCTCAAGTGCTAAAGAAGAAATGCCATTAATAGAATATGAAGTAAGTAGCAATGATACTTTGTGGAATATATCTGCAAATATTTGTAAAAAATCAGATAAAGAAAATTTAAATGTACAAAACGTAATTAAAGAAATTAAAAAAATTAATAATCTACAATCTAGCAATATATATGAAGGTCAAACTTTAAATTTACCTGTTTATTAATAATGAAAATAACAAATAAAACTCTTAAACCACTTAGTGGCTTGAGAGCTTTTATTTTATTATTTATATATTATTTAATGGATTGCTTTCAAGAGCTTTTTTTACATCTTCACTGTCAACGTGAGTATATATTTCAGTAGTTGAAATGCTTTCGTGGCCTAGTATTTGTTGAAGTGATCTGATATCAACACCTCCGTGTTTGTGCATTAAAGTAGCAGCTGTGTGTCTTAGTTTATGGGGTGAATATTTTTTAGGATCAAGACCAGCTTCTTCTATATATTTTTTTACCATTACTTCAACAGTCCTTCTGCCAATTCTTGTACCACGTTCACTAATAAAAAGAGCATCTCTGTCTTTTAAACCATCTTTAGGTCTCACCGCAATATAAGCGGCTATAGCATCTTGGCAAGCCTTATTTAAGTATATAGAACGCTCTTTATCACCTTTACCTATAACGGTAAGTACATTGTCTTTTATATCCTTCATATTTATTGAAACTAATTCAGATAAACGTAAACCACAATTTAAAAATAAGGTTATAATACAAAAGTCTCTTTTTTGAAACTTTCCATCAATAGAATGAAGAAGTGCTAAACTTTCATCTAATGTCAAATATTTTGGAAGTCTTTTAGAAAGTTTAGGCGTTTCTAATTCTACAGTTGGATTTTTGTCTAAAAGTTTCTGCTTAAAAGTTAGATAATTAAAGAATGACTTTAAAGCTGCGACTTTACGAGATCTTGTTGTTGCCCTATCAGAACAATTATTTGAAAGATAGTTTAAATATTCATATAAGTCCTGCAAAGTTATACTTTTTATAAATTCAATATCCAAATTTGCTATATCTGTTTCATTAAGCATTTCTGAGTTGATTTTATCAAGTTTTATTTTATCCAATTTATATAACTTAAGAAATCTTAAGGCATTTCTTAAATCATAATAATATTCATGTATAGTCGCCTTAGATCTATTTTTTATATTTTGCATATATGATAAGAAATCTTTTACATATATTGGTACATCTTCGTACATAGAATTAACCTCCTAAAAGTAATAATTATCTATTTAAACATATCACAAATGTACATAAAAAGTCAATAAAATTCAAGTAATGAACTTTTAATTGGTATTATTACATAAATTTTTTCTGATAAAATATAAGTAGAGTAGGGGAAGAACGGACTATTTTAAAAAGTATATTTTTTAGTAATGTTAATATAAATTATTATGTAAAAATAATTTAATGAAAATTTATATTGTTTAAATTAAAATAAAAAAATTGAAAAAAGAAAATCCTAAAATAAAGTTCAAAAAATAAAATTCA
>CAJLBR010000024.1 GCA_905204915.1 uncultured Clostridium sp. | reverse complement strand
GTATATAAATTATACTATATATTTAATATTAGACTTTGGAAAATAAATATTAATCAAATTCTTGATATAATTTTTACCATCTTCTTTTACCTTATCTCTATAATGATACTTGCCAATTCCTCTTGAAGTCATTAAAGATTTATCATATAAAGAAATTGCTTTTGGAAAGGCATCTTCGTTAATTTTTTTATGAATATAACTGTAAGTCATAAAAATAATTTCAAAAGTAATTTTATCATGTAGATCTTTTCTTAATAAATCATGCATAGTAGAAAATAATGAGCTGTAGTCTTCTTCAAAATTATTCGTTATAATGATAGGAGCTACTAAAATATGTGGAGAATACCCCCATTCAAATAATTCATTTATTGCGTTAATTCTCTGTATTAATGAACTAGTCCTAAATTCCACTTTAGTGATGATACTATTTGGATTAAGACTTACACGTGGTAATACTCTTGATTTTATGGATATGTTTTTTAATGGTTCAATATAATGAAATTTTGTTGGAAATGTAAGCTTACCCTTAGTTGTATTTTTTAAAAACATTTCAATATTTTGATCTAAATTTTTAGTTACTAAATTTTCTAATAATAAATCACTATTACTACCAATTTCATAAACAAATTCTTTTTCAGACTTATTTGAATGTGTTATTAACTTATTTAATATTTGATCTTGGTTTACAAATATTCTTAAATAAGAACATTTATTAAAATTACACACTAAGTAACAGTACATGCACATAGCATAACATCCTGATGATGTGAAAGGAACTAAAAAATCTGAAATTTTATGGTTCTCAACATATTTTAATGTTTTTCTTTTTCCTAAAATTAGATAATTTTTTAATTTAGTAAAATCTTTATTTTCATATTTTCTTAATTCTTCAATATTATTATGTGATTCTATCGGTATTTTTTCTATATTTTTGTAATCGTTAAATATTTTTTGAGCCAATTCATAATCAGTTATATCTTTTTCATAATATATTTTTGTAAAATTTAATTTTGGATAATTCATTTAATCACCATAAATATTATTTGTCGGTATACTAGTAAATTATTCTTGAAATATTTGTACGTTTACTATATAATATTATAAATGTGTTTGGAGGTATTTTATGTACAAAAGAAAAGGTATAAGTTTGATTACTTTAATAATTACTATAGTAGTCGTAATTATATTAGCTGCGGCAGTAATTTTATCTTTAGGAGCTAACAATCCCATAAATAGAGCAAGAGTAGCAAATCTAGTATCTACTAAAGATTCAATTGAATCTGGAATTTTAACATATACCTCTAAAGTTAAAGCTAAAATTCTTGGAACCAAAGATACATATCAAATAATTACAGGTGAAAATGATTCTTTAGATTATAGAATAATTGAAATGAACGGATCTGAACTAGAAACATGTATTGTAAAAAAGAATGGCAGTGATATAACTCTGTATAAAATAGATAAAAAAGAATTTAAAAATAAAATAGATAAATTGCCTTCTACACCAAATTCTAAATGTGACTGGTATCTGGATCAAGACGGAAAGGCATTTTTAGTATTTGATGAGAATGGCCAAGCACCAAGTTGGATGACGAATAAAGAAAAGAAGATTGATGATGAAACTTTATTAAAATTTGTAGTATATAAAGGTGGAGAAATTGGAGAAGGTGTTACAAGCAGTTCAAAAGTTGATAGTAAAAAATCTAAATGGTACGATGAAATAGCTGAATCTGATCCAGATTTATTCTCTTATTCTGATAATTTTGATGGAACAAAGACAATAACCGGATTTAATTCAGAATATAAAGGCACTAAACCAAGTGAAATAAAAATTCCAAAGACTACTAAGGACGGGGCAGAAATTAATAAGATAGCAGATTATGCTTTTTATAAAAATGAAGATATAACTTCACTAGTTGTGCAGTCTAATATAAAAAATATACAAAATGATGCATTTAGAGAAAATAAAAATCTTAAGAGAGTTGCTATTTTAGATGGAGTAGAAGAAATATATGATCACGCCTTTCTTAATGATATAAATATAGAGGAAGTATATTTGTCTGCTAATCTAAAGAGAATCGATGGAGGAAATTCAAATTATACAGCTTTTAATGGATGTACTAGTATAACAAAGGTAACTTTACCAAATTTTGTGGTGTCAAATTATGGCGCAGCTAGAGCCTTTCCAAACTCTAAATCTAAAATAATAGACGTTACGTACAGTGGAACAATAACAGGAATTGGTTATGCATGTTTTGAAGGATTTACTGCACTTAGTAATATTCAAATACCAGGAGAAGTTACAAACATTGCAGGGAATTCATTTAGAGGTTGCTCATCTCTTGAAAAAATTGAAATACCATCAAATGTAGTGGAAATAGGTGAATATGCTTTTTATGATGACGTAAAATTAGCATCAGTTAATTTTAATAAGTGTAAATCTTTGCAAAATATATATAATGATGCATTTAGAAATTGCAAAATATTAGAAAGTGTAATATTACCTGAAGGAGTTTCCACTCTGGGAAATAATTCTTTTTTAGATGATGTTTCATTAAAAGAAGTGTCTCTACCATCTACAATAACATCAGTAGGAAATTCATCATATCCTGCATTTAATGGTTGTGGAAATATAGAAAAAGTTGTAATTCCAAATTTTGTAGTATCAGAGTTTGGAGCATCTACATTATTTCCTGCATCAATTTCTAAAATTAAAACAGTTACATATAATGGAACAATAACTGGAATTTGTAATTATTGTTTTGATGGATTTACAGTACTTGATAACATACAAATACCAGATAGTGTGACTCGTATTGGGAGCTACTCTTTTAGAAACTGCAAAACTATATCAAAAATAACCATGCCATCTAATGTAGAGGAAATATCCGAGTATGCATTTTATTATGATTCAAATTTAAATCTTGTAGATTTTAGTAAATGTAATAAATTAACTAGAATAAATAATGATGCTTTTAGAAACTGTAGTGCTTTAACTAGTGTATCAATACCAGAAGGGGTTACAACATTAGGAAACAATACTTTCTTAGATGATGTTTCATTAAAAGAAGTATCTTTACCATCTACAATAAAATCAGTTGGAGATTCATTGTATCCTGCATTTAATGGTTGTGGTAGTATAGAAAAAGTTGTAATTCCAAATTTTGTAGTATCAGAGTTTGGAGCATCTACATTATTTCCTGCATCAAAAAATAAAATAAAAACTGTTACATATAGTCAAACAATAACTGGGATTTGTAACTATTGTTTCGATGGATTTACAGTACTTGATAATATACAAATACCAGACAGCGTAACTAACATAGGAAGTTATTCTTTCAGAAATTGCTCTTATTTATCAAAAATAGCAATTTCTGCAAACGCAGAAAAAATAGGAGAATATGCTTTTTACTGCGATTCAAACTTAAAGGCAGTAGATTTTAGTAAGTGTAAAAAACTAACTACAATATATAATGATGCATTTAGAAATTGTAAGGTATTAGAAAGTGTGTCTATACCAGAAGGGGTTACAACACTTGGGAATAATAGCTTTTTAGATGATATTGGGATAAAAGAAGTTACTTTACCATCTACAATAGTATCTTTAGGTAATAGTTCATGTCCAGCATTTAATCAATGTACTGGCATAACTAAGATAACATGTAATGGAAATGTACCAGCTGATAGTCCTTGGGGAGCAATAAATGCTACTATAATTAATTAAAAATGTAAAAAATTAAAAAAAATAGTAATACTATTGACTTTAGTGAGTAAATATAAGATAATAGTAGTGTATTAGGAGGTGTAAAAAGAATATGGAAGCTATATTTGAAAGAATAAAAGAAGTTATAGGTGAACAATTAGGGATTGAAGATATAGATACAATTACTATGGAAACAACTTTCATAGATGATCTAGGAGCTGATTCTTTAGACATCGTTGAGCTTATTATGGCTCTTGAAGAGGAATTTGATATGGAAATTCCAGAGGCTGAGGCAGAGAAAATAACATCAGTTGGTGATGTTGTTGAATATATACAAAAACATCAATAGAGAGTAACACTCTCTATTTTTTTATTTTTATAATACTTTAAAATTTCATTTTTTATTTATTGTAAATTTTTTTTACTTATGTTATCATATAAAGTTAGGAGGGATAGTATGAGAGAAAATGAATGGGAAGGATTTGTAAAAGGCGCATGGACAAAGGATATAGACGTTAGAGATTTTATCCAAAAGAACTATACACCATATACAGGAGACGAGAAGTTCCTAACAAGTCCAACAAAAAATACAACAAAATTATGGAATAAAGTTTTAAAATATTATGAGGCAGAAAAACAGAATGGTGGTGTACTTGAAATTTCAAATGAGATACCATCTACTATTACTTCTCATGATGCAGGATATATTGATAAAGAATTAGAGAAGGTTGTAGGATTACAAACTGAGAAACCATTAAAGAGGGCTATTATGCCTGAAGGTGGTATACGTATAGTTGAAAAATCATGTGAGGCATACAACGTAAAAGTTGGAGATGAAGTAGAAAAAATCTATAAAAATTATAGAAGAACTCACAATGATGGTGTGTTTATGGCATATACACCTGAAATACGTGCAGCTAGAAGTTCTCACTTAATCACAGGACTTCCAGATGGATATGGAAGAGGAAGAATAATAGGGGATTATAGAAGAGTTGCATTATACGGAATAGATAGATTAATACAAGATAAGAAAAATCAATTTGCCAATGCTGTAGATTTAGATATGTCAGAAGAAATAATTAGACAAAGAGAGGAAATTTCATCTCAAATTATTGCTTTACAAGACTTGGCTAAAATGGCAGAAAAATATGGATTCGATATAACAAAACCAGCAAAAGATTCAAAAGAAGCAGTTCAATGGCTTTATTTTGGATATTTAGGCGCTGTAAAGCAACAAAATGGTGCCGCAATGAGTTTAGGTAGAACTTCAACATTCTTAGATATATATTTTGAAAGAGATTTAAAAGAGAATTTAATAACTGAAGAAGAAGTTCAAGAATTAATGGATCATTTTGTAATGAAATTAAGACTTGTTAGATTCTTAAGAACACCTGAATATGATGAATTATTTAGTGGTGATCCAGTTTGGGTAACAGAATCTATTGGTGGTATGGGTATAGATGGAAGAACTTTAGTTACTAAAAATTCATATAGGGTATTACATACTTTAGAAAATTTAGGACCTGCACCTGAACCAAATTTAACTGTTTTATGGTCTGACAGATTTCCTGAAGCATTTAAAAAATATTGTGCAAATATCTCTATAAAAACTAGTGCAATTCAATATGAAAATGATGATTTAATGAGAGAATATTACGGAGATGATTATGGTATTGCTTGTTGTGTTTCTGCAATGAGAATTGGTAAACAAATGCAATTCTTTGGTGCAAGAGCAAACCTTGCAAAATCACTTTTATACGCTATTAATGGTGGTATAGATGAAAAAACTAGAAAACAAGTTACACCAAAGTTTGAACCAGTTACTTCAGAATATTTAGATTATGATGAAGTTATGGAAAAATTCAATAATATCACTGATTGGGTAGCAAGAGTATATGTTAATGCACTTAATATAATACATTACATGCATGATAAGTATGCTTATGAAAGCTTAGAAATGGCTTTACATGATAAAGACATTTTAAGAACTATGGCATGTGGAATAGCAGGACTTTCTGTTGTAGCAGACTCTTTTTCAGCAATGAAATATGCAAAAGTTAAAGTAATTCGTGATGAAACAGGACTTGCTGTTGATTATGAAGTAGAAGGAGATTATCCAAAGTATGGTAATGATGATGATAGAGTAGATTCAATTGCTGTGGAAATTGTGGAAAACTTCATGAATAAATTAAGAAAACAAAAAACTTACAGAAATGCTAAACCAACAATGTCAATACTTACTATTACATCAAATGTAGTATATGGAAAAGCAACTGGTAATACTCCAGATGGAAGACGTGATGGTGCACCATTTGGACCTGGAGCAAATCCATTACATGGTAGAGACACTTCTGGTGCTTTAGCAGTATTAAATACAATTGCAAAACTTCCTTACAAACATGCTGAAGATGGTATATCATATACATTTGCAATTACTCCAGCAGCGTTAGGAAAAACAGATGAACAAAGAGTAGATAATTTAGTTTCATTATTAGATGGATACTTTGTACAACATAGTCATCATGTAAATGTTAATGTATTTGATAAAGCATTACTTCTTGATGCAATGGAACATCCTGAAGATTATCCACAACTTACAATTAGAGTTTCTGGTTATGCTGTAAACTTTGTAAAACTTACAAGGGAACAACAATTAGATGTTATAAACAGAACTATACATGGAAAAATATAGGGTAATATTATGGAAGAAAAACTACAAGGATATGTTCATTCTATAGAATCTTTTGGTACGGTTGATGGTCCCGGTATAAGATTTGTAATATTTTTACAGGGATGTATATTAAAATGCAAATATTGTCATAATAGAGATACATGGGCTCCATGTATTGGTACTAAATATACTTCACAGGAATTACTAGATAAAATAATGAGATATAAAACATATTTTGAATCTTCAAATGGCGGTGTTACCGTATCTGGAGGAGAACCTTTACTTCAGGCTAAATTTTTAATAGAATTATTTAAAAAATTAAAAGATAATGGTATACATACTGCTATAGATACTTCAGGAGCTTTAGAAATAACGGATGATATCAAGGAATTATTAAAATATACAGATTTGGTGTTATTAGATATAAAGCATATTGATGATAAAAAATGTATAGAACTTACATCTAGAACTAATAAATATAATTTAGAGTTTGCTAGATATTTAGATAGTATTAATAAGGATGTTTGGATAAGGCAAGTTATAGTCCCTACAATTACAGATGACGAAGATGATTTAATAAAGCTTAGGGAGTTTTTAAAAACTTTACACAATGTCAAAAATGTAGAATTATTACCATATCACGATATGGGAAAATTTAAATGGGAAGAACTTGGGGAAAAGTATCCGTTAGAAAATGTAAGAGTAGCAAACGATGAAGATATAAAAAGAGCAAAAGAAATTTTGCAAATAAAATAAAATCAATATTAAAACTGTGCGATTGTAGAATTGCACAGTTTTTTAGTAGTTTACTTGAATTTTGAAACGTATTTTTATATAATATATGTAAAAAGGAAGTGTAGAATTTGATACAAATAAATAAGATTAAAGAATTAGAGAAAAATTTAAATTATGAATTCAAAGATAAAAGCCTAATTGTAATGGCTTTAACACATAAATCTTATGCTTATGAAAGGGAAAATAAAATTGAATACAATGAGAGAATTGAATTTTTAGGTGATGCAATTTTAGAACATATAATATCTGATAAATTATACAATTATGTTCCCAAAATATCAGAAGGAGAAATGACTAAAAAAAGAGCAGATATAGTATGTGAAGCATCATTAGCTAGCTCTTTAAAAAGAATAAATGGTGAGAAGTATATATTACTTGGAAAATGTGAAAAAAATGCTAGTAATGTTGTTGAAGATGCAATTATTGCTGATGCTTTTGAGGCTATTTTGGGAGCAATTTATATAGATGGTGGATATGAAAAAGCTAAAGAATTTACTCTTAGAATGCTTGAACAAGAAATTAATATAGTTTTATCTGGAAAATCTTTAAATGTAGATTATAAAACAAAACTTCAAGAAATATTGCAAAAGAATGGCAGTGTGACAATTAAGTACAATGTATTGGAAGAATCTGGACCAGAGCACGACAAAAGGTTTAAAGTTGAAGTAACATTTAATGACAAAAGAATAGGTGAAGGAATTGGAAAATCAAAAAAACAAGCAGAACAACAGGCAGCAAAATATGCAATTGAAAACGGAAAATATTAAAGTTAATTTAAATCAAGATTTGAAGAATATTATAAACAAGGAAAATCAGTATACCATTCCAGTATTTATACCTCATAAGGGCTGTAAAAATGAATGTGTTTTTTGTAATCAAAGAAAAATAAGTGGTACTTTAAAATCCCCAACTTATAATGATGTAAAAAAAATAATTGAAGAAAGACTATGCGATTTAGAAAGAAATTGCAAAAATAAAAAAATACAAATTGCCTTTTTTGGTGGAAGTTTTACTGGCCTTGATATAAAAGAGCAAGAAGAATATTTGAAAATTGCTTATAGCTTTATAGTTAGTAATAGAGTAGAATCTATTAGACTTTCTACAAGACCGGATTATATAAATGTAAAGATACTAAAAATGTTAAAAAAATATGGAGTAAAATCTATTGAACTTGGTGTACAATCAATGGATGAAGAAGTATTAAATAAATCTAAAAGAGGTCATACTTCTCTAGACGTTGCTAGGGCATCTAGATTAATTAATTTGTTTGGATTTTCTTTAGGACATCAAATTATGATAGGGCTTCCTGGCAGTACAAAGGAAAAAGAAGTATTTACTATAAATAAACTTCTTGAATTTAAGCCAAAAGATTTAAGAATATATCCAGTATATGTTATAAGTCCAAGTGAACTTTATGATATGTATGAGGATAGTAGCTATAAGCCGCTTACTATTGAAGATGCAGTAGAGAGAACATGTGCAGTTATGAAAGAATGTCAAAAGTCAAATGTTAGAATTATCAGAATTGGACTTCAATCAACAGATGAGATAACTGCAAGTAATAAAAAAATACTAGGACCAGTATCTGATAATTTTGCAGAATATGCTATTTCAAGGATTATAAGGGATACCTTTGATAAAATAATTCATGATCTAGTAGAGCAAAAGAAAGATGTAGGAGTAATTAATCTATTAGTAGATAATAAATATTTATCTATGGCAATTGGTCCTAAAAGAATAAATAAAATTTATTTAAATGATAAGTATAAAGTAAAAATAAATATCATGAGTAATAAATAAAATTGGGAGAATAATATGAAAAAAGTTTTGTTTGTATCTAGTACTGGTGGACACTTAACTGAACTATTAAGACTTGAGCCACTATTTAAAGAATATAACTATTTATTAGTTACAGAAGCTACAGATACTACTAAAGATATGAGTAAAAAGTACAACATGGATTATTTAATGTACGGATCTAGATTTTATCCGTTTAAATATATATTTGTTGTAATTTATAATATATTTAAATGTCTAAAGATTTTAATTAAATTTAAACCTGACACAATTGTATCTACAGGTGCGCATACAGGTGGAATAATGTGCTTTATAGGAAAATTATTTAAAGCAAAAATTATATATATAGAAACTCTTGCAAAAATAGATTCGCTATCTATAACTGGTAAAAATGTTTATAAAATAGCTGATAAATTTTACGTTCAATGGAAAAGTTTAGCAGATAAATACGAAAAAGCAGAATATATAGGGAGGCTGATGTAATGAAAGTTCTAGTAAGCTTGGGAACGCAAAAGCAGCAATTTACAAGAATATTAAGACTAATTGAAAATTCTGATGAATTAAAATGTGCAGAAATATTGGTTCAAGCGGGACATACAAAATATAAAAGTGATAGAATGAACATAATAGAATTTATGAACCAAGAAGGTTTTAATATTGCATTAAATGATGCAGATATTGTTATTTGTCATGGGGGAGTTGGTACTATATTTTCAGCTCTTAAAAGCGGAAAAAAAGTCCTAGCTGTTCCTCGACTTGCTAAATACGATGAACATGTAGATGATCATCAACTAGAAATATGTAGAGAACTTCAAAAAGAGGGATATATTTTATATCTTAATGATTCAGAAATTTTTGATGATAAAGTTAGAGAATTGTTATCAACAAATTTTAAAAAATATGTTTCAGATACTAGTTATTTAGATATACTAAGGAAAGAAATTTAGATTATATACTTTATAATTTTGCTAATAATATTATTAGCGAGGTTATTTATGAAAAATAATATAAAAAATGTAAATGTAATGGAACTTTTACAAGATATTTTGCTAATTATTGTGGGTACATACTTGGTAAGCTTTGGAATAAATTTTTTCTTATTGCCGTTAAAACTTACTACTGGTGGTGTTAGTGGTATAGGAACAATTCTATATTATTTATTTAATATTCCTTTAGGAATAACTACAATAATTCTTAATATACCATTATTTTTACTATCATTGAAGAAATTAGGTATACGTTCCAGTTTGAAGACTATATTTGCAACATTATTATTATCTGTATTTTTAGATGTATTTAAATATCGAAATTTAGAAATAACTGATTTATTTACATCTTCTATATTCGGTGGAATTATTATGGGGATAGGACTTTCCATAGTATTTAAAGCTGGTGCTAGTACTGGAGGTTCAGATTTATTAGCACAAATAATATACAAATCATTTCCGGTACAAAGCTTAAGTCAAGTACTTCTAGTAATTGAAATGGTAATTATAGGAGCAGTTGTAATAGTTTTTAAAAACATAAACTTAGGACTCTATTCAATTATTGCAATGTTTATATCTTCAAAAATGATAGACGTTATTTTTGAAGGAATATATTATACTAAGATAGTTAACATAATAAGCGATAATCCAGATGGAATTGTAAAATTTATTATTGAAGATTTGGAAAGGGGAGCTACACTTACTAAATCCAAAGGTGCACACACTAATAAAGATAATACAACTATTACGTGTATATTAACAAGACCACAACTTACTAAACTTAAAAGGGAGCTAAAAAATATAGATCGCGGAGCTTTAATGTATATATCCAATACTAATGAAGTTTTTGGAAAAGGATTTAAGGCTATGTAATATTAATTATTAAGAGAGGGGAATTTGATATATGGAAGAAAATATTCATATTTTAGAAGAACAAGCTAAAAATATAAGGCGTGATGTAGTAAAAATGATCCATGATGCTAAATCTGGGCATCCTGGTGGAAGTTTGTCATGCGTTGATATTTTAGTGGCTGTATATAGTAAAATGAATTTAAATTTAGGAGAAGATTCGAGAAGAATAGATAAATTTGTTTTATCTAAAGGACACGCAGCACCAGCATATTATGCAATGTTATCGCAAAAAGGTTTTATAGATCATAGTGAACTTTTTACTTTGAGAAAAATAGATTCTCATTTAGAAGGTCATCCATGTAATAAAATAAACGGAGTAGATGTTTCTTCTGGCTCTTTAGGTCAAGGGCTTTCTATCGCAAATGGAATGGCATTATCTAAGAAAATAAACAATAAAGAAGGAAAAGTTTTTTGCTTATGCGGTGATGGTGAAATAGAAGAAGGACAAATATGGGAAGCTATGATGACATCTAATAAATATAAACTAAATAATTTAATCCTTATAATTGATAAAAATGGATTACAAATAGATGGAACTACTGTAGAGGTAAAAAATATTAATAACTTAGAAGAAAAAGTTAAATCATTTGGCTTTAATGTTCTTTCAGTAGATGGACATGATATAAAAGAGCTAATAAATGCAATTGATTCTTCTGAAAAAAGTGAACTTCCAACATGTATAATAGCAAAAACTATTAAAGGTAAAGGTGTTAAGTTTATGGAAAATAAAGTTGAATGGCATGGAAAAGCACTTACTGATGAAGAATTAGAACTAGCTCTAAATGATTTAAGGTAATGAGGGGGAAAATATATGAAATCAACAAGAAAGGCTTATGGCGAATATTTGGCTGATATAGGAGCAAAAAGAAATGATGTTGTAGTATTAGATGCAGATTTAGCGAAAGCTACATGCACTTTAATGTTTAAAGAAAAATATCCTAATAGACATTTTGATATAGGTATAGCTGAGCAAGATATGGTTGGAGAGGCATGTGGTATGGCTATTGACGGTAATAAAGTGTTTGCGTCTTCTTTTGCTATGTTTTTGGCTGGAAGAGCGTATGAACAAATTAGAAATACTGCTGCATATTCAAATGTAGATGTAAACTTTTGTGCAACTCACGCAGGTCTTGCTGTAGGTGAAGATGGAGCAACACACCAATGCTTAGAAGATATAGCATTAATGAATGTTATTCCTAATATGACGGTATTAAGTCCGGCAGATGATATATCTACAAAGAAAATATTAGATGAGTGTATAAATAATATTGGTCCTAAATACGTGAGACTTGGAAGAAGTGATGCTATGGATATTTATAGCATGAATGATGAATTTAAAATTGGAGGAAGTAATACGTTTGGAACTGGTAAAGATGGTACTATATTTGCTACTGGTATGACAGTTTCCATTGCTTTAGAAGCAAAACAAGAATTACAAAAATTAGGTAAAGACGTAAGAGTGGTAGATATTTATAGTATAAAACCAATAGATAAAGAAACAATAATAAAATGTGCTAAGGAAACCGAAACTTTAATATCAATTGAAGATCATAGCGTAATAGGAGGAATAGGTAGTATAATATCAAATGTTTTAACAGAAAGTTATCCTAAAAAGTTAATAAAAATAGGGGTTAACGATACATTTGGAAAATCAGGTAATGCAAAACTTTTATATGAAAAGTTTGGAATTACTAAAGAGGCAATAATAGAAAAGTTTAATTAGAAAATAAAAAAGGTAAAGTGAACAGTATATTCATTTTACCTTTTTTAAATGTTTAATTCTAAATTATCAAATATTTTATCATCAAAGAATTCAGATACGCTAATATCTAATCCATAACATATTCTACATATTGTGAGTAATTTTGGATTTGAACTATTTCCATCAATTATTGATTGTAAAGTAGATTGTGTTATGCAGCTCATAGTTGCTAGTTTATTTATACTAATTTGTTTGTCTTTACATATATTTTTTATTCTGTTGGCAACTGCTACTGAAATAGTCATTAACTCACCTCATATAGTTATTATAACAATAATATTTGTAATTTTTTAACGACACATCGTTGACTTCTTGAAAACTATAGTATATAATAATTGTATATTAAATATTATTAGTGATTTTTAGAATAATATTTATCTTATAAGGAGGAATTTTATGAAAGAAGAAAAGAAAAATGATGGACTAGCTGTTGCAAGTTTAATTTTAGGAATAATTGGTTTATGCACATCGTTTATTCCAATAATAAATAATTTATCTTTTGTTATGGCTGTTGTTGCGTTTGTATTGGCAATTGCTGCTTTATCGAAGAAGTCTAAAATAGGAATGGCTATAATTAGTATAGTGTTAGCTTTCTTTACTGTAGTATTCACTATTGGAGCTCAACAAACATTTTCTGATGCTATTGATAATACTAGTAAGGAAGTAGATAAGGTATTAGGTAATAGTACAGAGGAAATACTAGCAAATGATGTAGAAGTTGAAATGGGAAATTTTGAAATAAATGAAGACAGTTATGGATTCAAAGATTCAGAACTTAAGGTTAAAGTAACAAATAAAACATCAGAAAAAAAATCATTCACGATACACATTGAAGCAGTTGATGCAAATGGTTCTAGAATAAAAGACGATTATATTTATGCAAATGACTTATCTGCAGGACAAAGTCAAGAATTTAAAACTTTCCAATTGTTGACTTCAGAAAATATTGAAAAATGCAAAGACGCAACATTTAAAATAGTAGAATGTTCTATGTTTTAATATAAAATTAATAATTAGTAAAAATATCATAATCATAATTAATAAATAATAAAAGCAACTTAAAACCTAAGTATTAGCTATTGCTAATGCTTGGGTTTTATTATATAATAAAATAGTATAAATAGATAGAAGAGGTAATTATGGAACCATTAGCATATAGAATGAGACCTAAAACTTTGGAAGATGTTTTTGGTCAAGAACATATAGTTGGAAAAGATAAATTATTATATAGACTTATAAAAGCCGATAAACTAACATCTGTGATATTTTGGGGACCACCAGGATGTGGCAAAACTTCACTTGCAAGAGTTATTGCTAACACAACACATAACAAATTTGTTGAATTAAACGCTACACAAGCTGGTGTTTCTGATATAAAAAAAATTGCTGAAGAAGCCCAAAATATTTTCACAAATCCTACAGGAAAAATAATACTTTTTATAGATGAAATACATAGATTTAATAAATTACAACAAGATGCACTTTTACCATATGTTGAAAAAGGTACAGTAATTTTAATTGGAGCAACAACTGAAAATCCATATTTTGAAGTAAACAAGGCCTTGATATCACGTTCTACAGTTTTTAAACTACTTCCTTTAGATAAAGATGCTGTTTTAAAAATTTTAGAAAATACTATTAAGAATAAAGAATGTGGTCTGGGAAATTACAATTTGGATATTTCAGACTCTGCAAAAGAAATACTTGCATCAGTTTCAAATGGGGATGTAAGAACAGCTCTTAATGCACTAGAGTTAGCTGTGCTTACAACTGATATTAACGAAGATGGTGTAATTGTAATCAATGATGAAGTTATAAAAAATTGTATTCAAGAAAAGAAAGTTTTTTATGATAAATCTAATGATTCACATTATGATGTAATATCTGCATTTATTAAATCTATGCGCGGAAGCAATCCAGATGCAGCTCTCCATTATTTAGCTCGTATGATAGAGGGTGGAGAAGATCCCATGTTTATAGCAAGAAGGATAGTAATACAAGCCTCAGAAGATGTTGGTACTGCTAACAATGAAGCTTTATTAGTTGCAGTTGCTGCTATGAATGCTGTAAATCAAATTGGAATGCCTGAAGCCAGAATAATATTAGCACATGCGGCAGTTGTTGTTGCTATGAGTGATAAGTCAAATAGTGCTTATATGGGGATTAATCAAGCTATTGAAGATGTAAAAAATATAGATGTGGGAACAGTTCCACTTCATTTAAGGAATGCTGTTACTCCTCAAATGCAAAATTTTGGTATAGGGGTGGATTATAAATATCCTCATGATTTTGATGGAGGATATGTGGAACAACAGTATATGCCAGATAACATTAAAGATAAAGAGTATTATATTCCAAAGAAATGGGAGAAATATTATGGGAAGAAGAAAAATTAATAGAGAAGAAATAAAAAATCCTAAAGCTGTAAAAACTAATGATGGTAATACTAAACCAAAGAGAAGAAAAGTAAAAACTGAAGTAGAGTTAGAACCTAGTTTGGTGCACGATGAAAAGAAAACAGTTAATGCCAGTAAAGCTAAACCGAAAGTTCAAAAAGCAAATTCTAAAACTGTAAAAGTAGAAAGTAAAGCAACTGAGCAGACAAAAAATTTGAAAAAAAATCAAAAGATTCAAAAAAATAAGGCTCCTAAAAAAGAAGAAACAGTTAAAGAAGATAATATTACTATAGAAGATGGAATTGAAATATTAAACAATCAAAAAGAAAAAGAAAAAATAGAACGAGAAAATAGAATAAAATCTAATGCAAATAGTAAAAAAGATAATTCAGAAGAAGCAGCAAGCTATGAAATTAATAAACCTTTAATTGTAATTATAATTTTAATAATAGGAATTATTATATATTTATTTTTTGAAATAGGGCCAATATTTGGAATTAGCTTAAATAGGACAATAGATTTGAGTAATGAAAAAAGTGTTGATATTATAACTTCATCAGAAGATGTATATGATGAGTATATGTCAGAATTTTTAGTATATTCCAATCATAAAGTTTGTACATATGATAGTAGTTCTAAAAAGACTTGGGAATATAGCTTAGCAGAACAATTTACTCCAAACATATATATTAAAGATAAATTTTTAGCTATTACTAATAATTCTACAGGAAATATATATTTATTTGAAAATAAAAAAGAAATTCTAAACATGAGGGTGGATGGAAAAATTTCAAACCTATACTTTGATAAAAATGGTAATTTTGCAGTAGATTATTCTACTAACGAATACAAAAAAGTTATAGGTGTTTATGATAAAAAAGGAAATTTATTATATAATACATATCCGTCTGCTAAATCAATAATAAATTTAGAATTGATGGATAATGCGTCTAAAGTATTAATAGTAGAAACTGCATCTAATTCTTTTAAGGTTGGTGTGGATATTTATATAATAGATTCAAATTCAGATAGCAATTCTACGCAAAAAATAGCGAGTCTTGACAATTGCTTTGCATATGACTTGACTATTGTAAAAGATGATATTATAATTTTGCTAGATAACGAAATTATAAGATGTAATATGAATACGGGAAATGTAAATAAGGTTAAAACTTTTGATTCAAATCAAATGTTATTTATAGGATTGTCTAATAATTATTATTTTTCAGTAGAAAAAGAGTTAAATGATTCGGAAAGCTATAACTTTGATACTAAATTATTTGATAATGAGGATATAGGTAGCATGAAACTAAAAGTAGCACCTAAAACTGTGAAAACAAGTAAGCTATTGAATTATATTGCTTATCAGAACGATATACAAGTAATAAACAAATGGGGAGTAGAAGTTAAGAATATTTTAATTGATTCTAATCCAAAAGAAATAATACCTTTTGGTACTAAGACAATAGCTTTAGTATATACTAACAAAGTATATATAGTAAATTTATAGAGAGGAGAGTTTTTTATGATTATTGATATAATTATATTAGCTTTTATAGCACTTGGTGCTTTTATGGGATATAAGAAAGGATTAGTTGGTATACTTTTTAGTTTAATTGGAATGGTAGCAGCAATAATATTAGCATTTTTATTGCAAACACCAGTTGCTAATTCTTTATACAATTCAGGAGTTGGTGAAACAATTGAAACAACAGTAAAAGATAGCATCAACGAGGCAATCGAAGAAAAAGTAAAAAATGAAAATACTAATAGTTTCTATAGCTCAATTGTAGAGACTATTACAAATAGTGAACAAGTAGATGCAGAAGCTAATAAAGTAACAATGTTTATTTTAAAGGGAATTAGTTTTGTTTTAGTTTTCTTTGTAGTAACACTTATAGCTTATATATTACAAATGATTTTAAATGTTGTATTTAACTTACCAATATTAAATAGCATAAATAATATTGGCGGTGTTGCAGCAGGTCTTATTAAAGCGTTGGTTAAAGTATATGTTGTACTTGCAATAATATATTTCTTATCAGCTGCATCATTTGTGGAACCACTTTCTAACCTTATAGATTCTAGTATTGTTACTAAGGTTCTATATAATAATAATTTATTCGTTAAATTATTATCTGGAAGTTTAAAATAAAGGGGAGTTATATGAATAAAAGGAGAAAAACAAAGGAAAAGACTAAGAAAAACATAATTCAAAAACTTATTACGTTTTTTACCACCTTAATAGTTATAGGAATTATTATATATACAGTATTAACTTTGTTTAATATATCAATTGTCGATGAAATAGATAATATGATTAGTACGGTAACATCTCAGCCTAAAAAGAAAACAGTAATAAATGCTTTAGTATGTGGCCTTAATGAAAATATGACTGATACAATAATTTATGTTAGGTATGAACCTAAAACAGGAAAAATTGGTATGATGTCTATTCCTAGAGATACATCAATAGCAGGAAGTAAACCAACTGCTAATGCTTCAAATAAATTAAATTCTGTTTATAGAGGAACACATACAGAAGAATTCGTATCACAAGTTGAAAAACTATTAGATGTGAATATTGATTATTACCTTTTCTTTGATAGTGAAATGCTTATAAGCATGGTAGATGAAATTGGTGGAGTTGAAGTTGAAGTACCTATAAGAATGAAATATGATGATCCTACTCAAGACTTACATATTGATTTACAGCCAGGAAAACAAGTTTTAAACGGTAAGCAGGCTGAACAATTTGTAAGATTTAGAAAAAACAATGATGGGAGTGGGTACGCAAGAGGAGACGTTGACAGAGTAGAAGCACAACAAGAATTCATAAAATCATTCATATCAACTGTATTAAAACCAAAGAATATACTAAAAATAAAAAGCTTAATAGAGATAGCTTTGAATCAAACAGATACTAATGTAACTCTCAGAGAGGCATTAAGATATTCGACTGATATTACCAAAATAGATATGGATAATATAGTTTCTTGTACAGCACCTGGAGATTTTTACGATGCTAAAAATCCATATTGGGTATCATTTTGGATACTAAACCAAAAAGAAGCACATAGAATTATAACAGAAGAATTTTCATCAGGTGAGTGATGGGTATAAATAATAAAATGAAAGGGAATATTCCCTTCCATTTTATTATCTATATAATTTATGTTTCTTACTATTTTTTCTAGATTTTTTTCTATAGTTTTTATTTATTACAATTAATATTAAAAGTATAATTACAAG
>CAJLBR010000023.1 GCA_905204915.1 uncultured Clostridium sp. | reverse complement strand
ATAGCAATAGCTTTAAATGTTTCTGCAAGAAGTTCAAATAATAATTTGTTTATAGACTAAGAGTATATAATGCTTTATTAAAATGTCGAAATTATACGTTTCGGCATTTTTTCATCTCTTATTTCTTGAAAAAAGATATATTATATGCTATTATGAGAAAAGAAAAATTTATTATTTAAATTTTTGTGAGGTAATGTATGGAAAATGAATTTGAAAATGTAAGTAAGGAAGATAAAGTAAAAAAAGAAACAATAAAAATGGTTGAAAGTGAACTTGAAAATAGCATAATTAGAATAGCAAATAGTCCAGAAAAATTTTCTCAAGAAGAAATGCACTATATAAAAAATAACTTTGCAAAGCTTAGACTTTTTGCCGAGGAAAATTTAACTTATATGACACCAGATAGAAATGGAATTTTAAATAAGGTTAATGAAATATCAGAATATTTTGAAAATATTACAAGCAGCAGGATAAAAAAATCTAGGTTAGAAGAAAAAGATGCATATATTAATTCTAATATGGTGGGTATGCGTTCAATTCCAAATAAATTAGAGGAATACAAGCCAGAAGAATTGTTTCAAGGAGTAAGGCATGAAATGGGAAACTTTGCAGCAAATTCTAACGCTATAGCATTGGAAGAAGAAAATAAAATTAGAAATAGAACTCTAGGAGAAACAGAAGACTTGCTAAGAAATCAAATGTTTCAAGAAATTAGATCAAGTATGCAGTATAGAGAATTTGCTAATAAAGAAGAATTTCTAATGGGGCTTAGATCGTATATTTCTGGTCATATGCTTAATGATATGCAACAAAACTTTATGCAAATATCTCAACTTTCTGATAATGATAAGCAAAAAATTATGGGAGAAGTTTTGTTTGAGGTATCTCAAAAATCATATAAATTTATTAATTCTGAACTTGGAAAAGATAAAGAAAAAGATAAAGAAGAAGAAAAAAAGGAACTTGGCGATCCGTTTAGAGATAGTTTGGAATCTATGAAAAATTCAGAAGAAGAGATTGCTAAAAAAGATGCAACCTCTCAAGAAAAAGATAAAACAGAAGAAAAAGATAGACCGGTCGAGTTAAAAATAGATTTATGGTAATGGGAGGAATGGATAATATGAAAAAAGGTGTTACGCTTTTGGTAGTTATATTAGCTATATCTATAATGCTAATATTAATTTCAACAGCTTCTGTTATAGGATCTAAATCTATAATAACAGCAAATTTTGAAGAGTATAATTTAGTGCTACAAAGAGTATCAGATGAAGTAAATGAATATTATGTAGAAAATAACGAACTTCCAGTAAAAGTGGAAACAGTATCTGTAGAGGCTTATCAAGAGTTTTATAACTATTTATCTAAGTATACAAATGATACTGGTTCAAAGTTTTATATAGTTGATATGGATAAAATAAATGATCCAACCATTGAACATGGTAGAGGAACAACTGCAAGTAAAGATGTATTTTTAGTAGCAGAAAATTCCCATAATGTTTATTATTTATCTGGATTTAAATATAATAAAAAAATATACTATGGATTAAGCAATTAGGAGTATTTATGCAAGAATATATAAAAAAAATAAATATAGGAAATGTTGAAGTAAAAAATAATGTGTTTTTAGGCCCTATGGCTGGCGTTACAGATATAGCATTTAGAACTATTTGTAGAGAGTTTGGGCCTGGACTTACATTTACTGAAATGGCAAGTACTAAGGCTATGGAATTTGATAGTAAAAAGACAAAAGATTTATTAAAAATTCCTGATAATGAAAGGCCTTCAGTAGTTCAAATATTTGGTAGTAATAAAGATGTAATTGGAAATACAATAAAAAAATTAAATGAGGAAGAGTCAATAGACATAATCGATATAAATATGGGGTGCCCAGCTCCTAAACTAGTTAAAAATGGAGATGGGGCAGGATTATTGCTAAACATTAAGAATGTAGAAGAAATATTGAATGAAGCAGTAAAAGTTTCAAAAAATCCCATTACCGTAAAAACTAGAAAGGGCTTTGATAATAGCAAAATTACTGCTGTTGACGTGGCTAAAATTGCAGAAAACGCTGGAGTTTCAATGATTACTATTCACGGTAGAACTAGAGAAGAATATTATTCAGGAAAAGCAGATTTAGAAATAATAAAAAAGGTAAGAGATAGCGTTTCAATACCAGTTATAGGCAATGGTGATATAGTAGATGTTAAATCGGCTAAAAATATGTTTGAAGTTACTGGATGTGATGGAATAATGATATCTAGAGGAGCAATGGGAAATCCATGGATATTTAAAAGCATATTAGAAGGTAAAGATTATGTACCGTCTAAAGAGGAACTTTATGAAACAATAATAAAACATATAAATCTTATGCGTGAAATTGATGGAGAAAAGCAAGCAAATTTAAAGCTTAGAAAACATGTGGCTTGGTATCTTAAAGGATTAAAATCAAGTACAAGAGTCAAAGATATGGTAAATAGAGCAGAAAATATAGAAGAAGTTTTTAATATATTATCAGAATATTTTAAAAATTTAGAAGAAAATTATAATTAATAAAGTTTAATAAAAAATAGTCAAATAGCAATAAGTTATTTGATTATTTTTTTATGTATTTTTAGCTATTCTACGTTTATTGGTATTGATAAAATAAGCTTATTTTGGTATAATATAGAAATGATAGTAAAAGAAGAAAGAAGTAGAATTTTAAGTTTATTTAGCAAAAAAGATGAAAAAATATTTGCAGCAGCTTTAATTGATAATATAAATCATTTTGAAAGTAATAATTATATAACAAATACTGACTTCTTAAATATGAATGAAAAAAGAATAGCAGAAAGTATTCTTAATAAATTTAACATAAATTATAAAACTGTTTCTGTATTTTGTGATAGTGAAAGATTTGTAATTTTTATGATACCTGATTATATTAGTGATGAGGCTCTTGAAGATATATTTAACGAGTACATATCTGTTTTAAAAATTACACCAAAATCTAAAGTGAATATTAGTCATAGCAAATATATGGGAACAATATATTCATTGGGGTTAAAAGAAAGTGTTATAGGCGATATTATCGTTAATAACGAAGTGTGTTATGTCTCAGTACTTAAGAGTGCTGAAAGTTATTTTTGTAACAACTTGTTTTCTGTGGCAAGAAATGAAGTTAAGGTTGAACCACTTAAAGTTAATGACGATACTTTAAAAAATGTAAGAGTTAAATTTGAACAGAAGGAAATTTTGGTTGCTTCATTAAGAATTGATGTAGTTTTAGCAGCTGCATATAATCTTAGTAGAAGCGAAGTAAAATTAAAAATTGAAAACGGAGATTTAATTATAAATTCAAAAGAGATGTTTTTTGTAGCCTATACTGTTCAAGAATCTGATATAGTATCTTTTAGAAGATGTGGTAAATTTAAAGTTGGTAAGGCTCATGGAAATACCAAATCAGGTAAGACGTATCTTACAATAAAAAAATATGTTTAAAATTTTACTGTTAAAGGAGAAAAAATGAAAGTAGCTTTTTATACGTTAGGCTGTAAAGTAAATCAATACGAAACGGACCTTATGATAAAGAATTTTAAGGAACATGGTTATGATATAGTAGATTTTGATAGTGTAGCAGATATATATGTAGTAAATTCATGCAGTGTTACTAATATGTCTACTAGAAAAACTAGACAGTATTTAAGTCGTGCAAAAAAACATTTAGGAACTGTTGTACTTTGTGGCTGTTATGCTGAGGAAATAAAAGATAAATGTGATATAAAAAATGTTGATATTGTTTTAGGAAATGAAGAAAAAAAAGACATAGTAAAATATGTTGAAGAGTATTTAAACAAAAGGGATAAAAAACCGGTATATAAAATATCAGACATTGGTAGTGTAAAAAAATATGTTCAAACTGGTAATTTACAAAAAGGACTTCAAATTAGAGAAAGTGTAAAAATTGAGGATGGATGTAATAATTTTTGTACATATTGTATTATACCTTATCTTAGAGGAAGAGTTAGAAGCAGAGATATTAATGATATAATAGAAGAAATTAAATCTCTAGCTGATAGCGGAGTAAGAGAAGTAGTAATTGTTGGAATTGAGATAGCTTCATATGGTAAAGACTTAGAAGAAAATTTAAACTTAGTAGATGTAGTAGAAAGAGTTTCAAAAATTGATGGAATAAAAAGAGTAAGACTTGGTTCTTTGGAGCCAAGAGTATTAACCGATGAAAATATTGAGAGACTAAGTAAAATAGAAAAATTATGTTCTCATTTTCATTTATCAGTCCAAAGTTTAGATTCAAATGTATTAAAGAGAATGAATAGAAAATATGATGCTAAATTTGTTATGGACAGAATAGATACATTAAGAAAATATTTTGATGATCCTGCTATAACTTGTGATATAATAGTAGGGTTTCCACAAGAGACAGATGAAGAATATAATAATACATTAAAGAATGCAGAAAAAATAGGATTTTCTGATATGCATGTATTTAAATATTCTAAAAGAAAATATACAATTGCGGCTAAAATGGAAGGACAAATTGATGGAAATGTAAAGCATGAAAGAAGTCAAAAGTTAATTGAAATTGGTAAAAAAAGTGCACTTGAATATAAACAAAAATATTTAGGAAAAAAATTGAAAGTGCTATTTGAATCTTTTGATGATGATGGCTATATATATGGTTATACTTCAAATTATTTAAAGGTAAAAGTAAGAGGGGATAAGAAACTATGTCAAAAAGTCTTAGAAGTAGAGTTAGTTTCAATAGAAAAAGATTTAATATTAGGAGAATTGTAAATTTAAGAAATACAATTATATTAGTAGCAGTTGTAGCAATTTTTGTAGTTTCAACTAGTGTGATAGGAGCTTACATGTTAAAGAAAAAAGTGGCTAAATCAACTATAAAATTTGAAGACACTAGTGAAGAAGTACTAGAGGCAAGTTCTAATGTAGATATATATGATGATGACACAAATAATATACAAATTGCTACTAATAATGAAGTAAATGACAATAAATATAATGCAAATACAAATAATAATAGCAATAATAGTAACAATATTACAATAAATTTACTTGGTGAAATTATGATGGGTGGAGATGTAACACGAAATCTAGATTATATATATTCGTATGCATTTAAAGATATATATAATGATGCAAAATCTGCAGACTTTACTTATTCAAATTTATCTACCAATATAACCAATATGGACAAGCTAGAAGATACTAAAAGTAAATATATTGTAACAAAAGATGTTATAAGTGGACTTAAAACACTTGGAATAGATGCTGTAAGTATTGCTTCAGACCATATGATGGATTTTTCTTCTACGATGTTTAGAACAACTACTGGAATACTAGAAAATAGCAATATTTATGTGGCTGGACAAAAAGATAATCCAGTTTACTTCGAGAAAAATAATAAAAAAATTGCGATAGTTTCTACCAATTCTGTAGTTATAGGCACAAAATCTGTATATGAAAATAATAACATAAGCATGTATGATTCTGATAATTTAAAGAAAAATATAGAGGAAGCAAAAAAGAGTGCAGGATTTGTAATAGTCGATGTCCACTGGGGAAAAGACTATGAATACGGTGTAACAAGTCAAATGACACAGATGGCTCATGAAGCCATAGACAGTGGGGCCGATATGGTAATTGGTTCTCACGCTTTAGGGGTATATCCAATTATAACTTATAAGGGTAAACCAATAATTTACAGTCTTGGATATTTAATTTCTGATACTGACTATTTAGTTGGAAAAGAAAGTTTCATATTTAATGTAAGTTTAAATAATGATCTTAAGCTTGAAAAAATAACTATGACACCAACTTACATAAAAGACAAAGAGCAAGTTGTTCTATACAAGAATTATGATGTAGTAAAAATGAATGAATTCTTAGAACAAATGAATAATTGGAACTTAGAGAATAGTTTAAAATCTAGTATAAATGATGGTAAGATTATAATAGACTTTAATAATTCTTAAATATGAGTACAACCTTTATTGATATTTTGGTTGAAATTTTAATAAAAAAGTTATATAATATGGACAAGTTTTTTGAGGTGAAAAGATATATGAAAAGAGTAATAATAGTAATATGCGCAATTCTTGGAATGATAGTGGGAGTAGCACTTGGTGAGGCATTAGTATCAACGCCTTATCTTTCATGGCTTTCAATTGGAGGAGAAATTGGTTTAAAATCACCAATTACGATTGATCTTAACTTTTTACAGTTTACAGTTGGTCTTTGGTGTAAAATTAATATAGCGGGAGTACTTTGTATGGTTGTATTTGCGCTACTTGCACAACAAATTGTGAGAATAACAAAATTATAAAGAAATTTCCCAAAGAGGATAGACCGTATGAAAAATTAGAATTAAAGGGCAGTTCTAATTTAACGAATTCTGAATTACTTGCGATTATAATAAAAAATGGTACAAAAAGTAAAAATTGCATTGAAATAGCACAAAATATTTTAAGTAATAATACTAATGAAAATATTTCAATGCTTGAATATTTAGATTCCATTTCCCTTCAAAAATTAAAATCATATGAAGGGATTGGAAGAGTAAAGGCAATACAAATTAAAGCGTTAGTTGAACTTTCAAAAAGGTTTATAAACGATTTTAATATTTGTAAGCCAAAAATAAAATGTCCTAAGGATGTTTATGAAGCTTTAGCTTATGAGTATATGTGCAAAAAGCAGGAAATATTAAAAATAGTTATATTAAATAAACAAAATGAAATTTTGCTTGTACATACTGTAGCTATTGGAAATAATGACAGGATTGATATTGGAATAAAAGAGTGTTTGGCAGAGCCTATAAAAAATATGGCTTCAGCTATTATACTTGTTCATAATCATCCATCAGGTTCATTAAATCCTAGCAAAAAAGATATAGAATTTACAGATAAAATAAAAGAGTATTCTAAAATTTTTTCAATTGAACTATTAGATCATATAATTATTGCAAATAATAAATATATGAGTTTTAAGGAAAAAGGATATTTATAATTTACAAAAGATGTATTTTTAGGAAGGTGGAGAATATGAGTATAATGTCAAAAGATATTGGTGTAGATTTGGGTACATCTAATGTAAGAGTATATGTTAAAGGGAAAGGTGTTGTTTTATGCGAGCCTTCAGTTGTGGCTATAAATAAAATAACAGATGAAGTTTTAGCGGTAGGAAATGCTGCAAAAGAGATGCTTGGAAGAACTCCTGATAATATTATTGCTGTAAAGCCATTAAAAGATGGAGTTATTGCAGATTTTGAAGCTACAAGAATGTTGCTACAAACATTTATATCTAAAGTTGTCCCCAAAAGTCTTTTTTCAAAACCTAGATTAGTTGTTTCTATTCCTTATGGTATTACTGACGTTGAAGAAAGAGCCGTAAAGGGAGTAGCTTATAAGGCAACAGCTAAAGATGTTTATCTTATAGAAGAAGTTATGGCTGCAGCTATTGGTGCCGGAATTAGTGTGGAAAGACCAGAAGGATCTATGATAATTGATATGGGCGGTGGAACAACTGAAATTGCTGTATTATCATTAGGTGGAATAGTTGTATCAAAAACTACAAAAGTAGCAGGAGATAAATTTGATAGAGATATAGTTGAATATATTAAACAAAAATTTAATGTTATAGTAGGTCTTACAGAAGCAGAAGAAGTAAAAAAACAAATTGGCGCTGCAACAGCTGCTATGACAGAAGAAAAAATGACTATTAAAGGAAGAAATTTAACTACAGGACTTCCTGAAACAATAACAGTAACAACTAAAGATATAAATAATGCAATTTTTGACTCATTGAATGAAATAATGAGAAATATAAAAGTTACTCTTGAAGAAACTCCACCAGAGCTTGCTGCTGACGTTATGGAAAAAGGAATAGTTATTTGTGGTGGATTATCACTTATAAAAAATATAGATAGATACATAAGTGATGAAACAGGAATACCTGTTTTCGTAGCCGAAAATCCAACTGAATGCGTTATTAAAGGTGTTGGAAATTCTTTAGAGAGTATGGAAGTATTAAAAAAGACTGTAAAGGTATCTAAAAGATTTTAGTTAGATAATTAGATAAACTGTATAGAAAGGAGAAAAATGAAGTATAGATATACATTTGATGACAGAAAAAGAGAAAATAAGAAAAAGTTAATATTTATTATTATATCTTTGATAATTATTGTACTTTTTACTGGCATTATATTTAGAAATAGTGAAAATAGTTTTGTAAACAAAGTATCTAATATAATTATTTCTCCTTTAAAAGGAATACATAATTTGACGTTAAAAATTTCTTCATCTGTTAGTTCTAAATTTGCAGATACTGATGAGTTATTAAATAAAAATCAAGAACTTGAAAAAGAAAACGAGGAACTGAAATTACAATTACTTGAAAGTCAAAAAATATTAGATGAAAATGAGAGCTTAAAACAGATGGTTGGAATAAAGACTACATATCAACATTTTGAAATAGTGCTTGGTAAGATAGTTTTTAGAGAGCATGATAATTGGAGTAAAACATTTACTATTGATGTTGGAAGCAATGATGGAATAAAAGTAAATCAAGCTGTTGTTCATAAAGATGGACTTGTTGGCTTTATTTCTAGTGTTAGCGAAAATAAATCTGTAGTTACTACAATACTTGACCCTAAAACATCTGTTAGTGTAAATATTAGCACTATAAATGAACCAGCAATTTTGAAAGGCGATTTAGAGTTAAAGGAAAAAAATAAATTAAAACTTGAATCTATTCCAATTGAAGCAGAAGTTTCGTTATCAGACATGTTATATACTTCAGGTTTGGGTTCAAAATTTCCATCTTCAATTCCAGTAGGAAAGATTACAGAGGTTGTGTCTAAGAAAAATGATATGAATAGATATGCAATAGTTGAGCCTTCTGTAAGTATTTCAAAGATTTCAGAGGTCGGAGTAATAATTAACTAAGGAGATTTATATGAAAAAAAACATTTTAGCTTCTCTTTATATAATTGTATTTGTACTTTTAATATATTTGTTGCAAATATATGTAATAGGTGATAAAACTTTATTTTCTGTAAAGCCTAATTTTATTTTAATATCTGTACTAGTAGTTAGTCTTTGGTATGGACTGTATGTCGGTACAGTCTATTCTTTTTTAATAGGACTATTTACAGATATGTTATATAGTAGCAATATTGGAATGTTCACTATTGCATATACTATTGCAGGCATGGTTGTAGGTTTGTTACACTATTATAATCAACGTGAAAGTAAAATTTCTGTAATTTATGCTACTTTCATTTGTGTAGCTGCATTTGAATTAGTAGAGTATGTTTATTATGCAACTCTTACGGATTCTTTTTTCAATCTGCTATATTTGCTTAAACAAATTATAATAAGCTCAGTATTAAATATAGTAATAACGTATGCATTTTATAGTATATTACTTAAAGTAACAGATAGCATAGAGTCTAAAATAAGAAAAGAAGGAGCTTTATAATATTATAAGAAGGTGAGTTTAATAAAAAAGATTTTAGAGAAAATAGGAAACTTTTTTAATAATAGATATCTTATATTGTCAATTATAACATTTTTAGTATCAATAGTCTTTATAATTAGACTTTTCAATCTTCAAATAGTAGATGGAAAAGAGTATAGAGAAAAATCAGAAAGAAGAATGCTAAGAACAGAGGTTATAACTGCTCCTAGAGGAGAAATAGTTGATAGGAATGGAGTTATACTTGCAACTAGTAAATTGTCGTTTAATGTTGAATTATATAAGGTTAATGTAACGGCAGAAGAACAAAATGCTGCACTTGTTAAACTAATTAAAATATTAGAGGAAAACGGAGATACAATTTCTTCATCCTTCCCAATAAATGACAGTAAGTCTGGATTTAATTTTGAATCACAAGAAGATGAAAATAAATGGAAAGAAGAAATGGGATTTGACACTTCTTTAGATTTTAATCAAGTAATAGAAAAGTATATAGAAAAATTTGAATTAAGTGCTTATGACAGAGACACACAAATAAAAATAATTCAAATAAAGTATGAGGGAAATTTAAATGGATATTCGCTTTTTACTAGTGCTACTATAGCAAAGAATATTTCTGAAAAGTCTCATGCATTAATAGAAGAAGATATATATGAACTTTATGGGGTTAATATTGTAAGTGTACCAATAAGGTATTATCCAAATGGAAACTTTGCTTCACATATTTTAGGATATGTTGGAAAAATATCAAATACAGAATATAAAGAAAAGAAAGACGAAGGATATAACGTTAATAGTATAGTAGGAAAATCTGGGGTAGAACTTTCATTTGAAAAGTACTTAAAAGGTGAAGATGGAGAAAATAAGGTTGAGACTGATTTACAGGGAAATACATCAACTAAAACAACTACTAAAAAAGCAGTAGCAGGTAATACTTTAACCCTAACAATAGATTATAGATTGCAAAAAGCAGCAGAAGAATCGTTAAAAAATACTATTAGTGGATTAAATGATGGTACACTAGTTGGTAAAACTGTAGCTGATGCCGATGCTGGAGCGGTTGTTGTACTTGATGTAAAAACAGGTGAAGTATTAGCAATGGCAAGTTATCCAGATTATGACATAAATTCCTTGGTAAGAGGATTAAGTTCAGAAGAATGGAATAAACTTAATAATGATCCGTTAAAACCAATGTATAATAGAACAATATCTGGAAGATATTCGCCGGGATCTACATATAAAATGTTAGTAGGAATAGCAGGGCTTATGAATAACAAAATTACTGTTGATGAAAAAATTCTAGATCCAGGTATTTATCCTTATGGACATAAGCCAAAATGTTGGATATATAGCTATTATGGAATGACACATGGATATGTCAATCTTACAGAAGCCCTTAAAGGGTCTTGTAACTGCTACTTTTATGAAGTTGGTAGAAGGATTGGTATTGATGAAATAGTTAAATATTCTAAGATGTTTGGACTTGGAGAAAAAACAGGTATTGAACTAGATAATGAGGCAAAAGGAAGTATAGCCGGTGAAAATAGAAAAGATAGCGAATGGTACCTTGGAATGACTTTATCTGCCGCTATTGGACAGTCTGATAATGCTTACACTCCAATACAACTTGCTAATTATATATCTACAATTGCTAATGGAGGAACATTAAATAAAGTATCTATAATAAAGAAGGTTACAAATGAAGAAACATCCCAAGATGTAAGTATGTCTGAAATTGAAGAGTACACTTCTAACTATACAGGTGTAAATTTTGAAACTAAAAAAACAAGTATAGATTCATCATATATAAATGCAATAAAAGAAGGAATGAGAGCGGTTACAAATGATATGGGTGGAACATCATATAGTTTGTTTAAAGATTCTCAAATAGAAGTAGCAGGTAAAACAGGTACTTCTCAACTTGGAAATGGATCTAATAATGGTATATTCGTTGGATTTGCTCCATATGATGATCCAGAAATTGCAGTTGTTGCAATAATAGAAAATGGTGCAGAAGGAACTTATACAGCACATGTTGTAAGACCTATTATGGATGAATATTTTAATATTTCAACAGATGAAAAAAATAACGAAAAACAAGGTGAATACTTAAATAAAGATGTAAAATTTTAATAGACTTGAGATGACGTTTTGAAGCGTCATTTTAAGTCTATTTTTTGTGAAAAAATGTTGAATAATTATATTGTTTGTGTTATTATGGACTTATGGGGGCTTTATGTATGAAAAATGATAATAAAAAAAGTGTAGTAGGGATTGTAATTGCTATTATAATAACTGCTGTAGTTGCAGTAACAGCTACTTATCTTATTACAACTAAATTTGCGAGTGGCAACAATTCGGATAAAAAATTAGAAGAAAAAGATTCAGGAGTAGAAACAGAAAAATCAACTGAAAGTGTCAAAAAGGAAAGTGATGCAAAAGCTTCTGAAGAAGATGTTACTAAAAAGGAAAATAAAATATTTAATGATGGAGACTATGGAGTAGAATATATAGCAAATTTTGAAGGAATAAATAAAGAATTTGCAGCTAAAGTAAAAGAAAAAGTTGATAACCGTACTATAAGTTCAGGTTTAAAATATGTGGCAGAATTTAATTACGAAAAAAATTCTAATATAGAATCATCATATTATAAATTAAATGATTCAGTTATTTCATCTGATAGTATTGATGGACCATATTATGAAAGTCATGATTCTATTTCTATGAATGTAGATACAAAAACAGGAAAAGAAATGACAAATGAGGAAGTAATAAAACTATATAATAGCACAAATGTTGAAGTAGCAAAGGCTATTTTAAATGATGTAGTATCTCATATATCTAGAGAAACTTTACTTAAATCTACTAATGGAGATATAACTGCTCCTGTAGAAAATGTAAGTAATATAAACAAAGAAAATAGTGAGTATATTGAAAATCTTTCTAAAAATTTAAATGGTAATGTAGTTGTGTACATAAAGAATGGAAATTTATGCATTGATTACCATGACTCTAAAGTGCTAGAGTTAGTTGGACTTAGTTCACATATGAATGTAGGATTAAAAACAGTTACTCAAACTGTAACTATGTAAAATGTTAAAGGAAAGATAATATGGAAAAAAATAAATCAAATAAAGTTATAATTATAATACTAGTGGTAGTATTAATTTGTGTTGCAGCTTTTTCAATCTATATATTTATGGATTCAAAGTCTAAGGATAAACAAATTGAAAATATGGAAAATGCAATATCAGATTTGCAGTCAAAAGAAGATGAAAAAGATGGTCAAACTGTACAAAATAAAGAGGAAAATAATGCTAAAGAAGAAAATAGTACAAGTATAGATACAAATAAATATAATGAAGATTATGCTAAAAGAATTTTGCAGATATATAATTCTGGAGATGCTACAGCTATTTTTTATAATGTTATGCAAAAAGATGTTAACTATCAAGAAATTGATTCTTTTGAAGTAGTAGAAAATGATGGGGTAAGTTATTATATAACTAATACAGATTATTCTGAATTTAAAGCAAAATTAAATGTATTTTTAACTGATGAGGGAATAGAAAGTTTATTTAATAATTTTAAATTTGGTGGAAAGCAAAATATCATTGAAATAAATGGTAAAGCTGCTTTTGCGACATGGGGCTGGTCTGGAAATGCGTGTGATTTCCTTTCACAAAAATTAATTTCAAACGAAAATGGCAAGTATGTTTATGAAGTAAGTTATAGAAGCCCTTTAACTATGGAACTTTTAGAATATGAAACTAAAACAATGAAATTAACAGGTGTTGTAGAAGATGGAACATACAAAATTAGTAATATAGAATTTTAAAAAAACGAGGGACTTTTAAATAGTCCCTTGTTTTTTGCCTTTCATCACCAATAAAATGCACTTTTTTGTCTAAAAAACTTTTATTTTTTAGGATGTTATGATATAATTGCAGAGTAATTATTTTTAAGGAGAGAGATATGAAAATAGTAGAAAAAATTAAAGAAATTTATCAATATAGGCATATGCTTAAAACTTTGGTAAAACAGGACATAAATGGTAGATACAAAGGTTCTTTTTTTGGATTTTTATGGACTTTATTAAACCCATTACTTATGTTATGTGTCTATTCCGTCGTATTTCAATTTGTATTTAGATCAAATATTGAACATTATTCAATATACCTATTTATTTGTTTAATGCCTTGGAATGCATTTGCTAACACAATTGCGGTTGGAACAACTTGTGTTTCCAATAATGCGAGTATATTAAAAAAAGTATATTTTCCAAGAGAAATACTTCCTCTTGCGGTAGTTATAAGTAATACAATTCAGTATTTTTTCAGTGCTGTTATTATATTTATAGCTTTACTTGTATCAGGTGTTGGAATATCATGGACAGCGTTGTTTTTACCAGTAATAGTATTAGCACAGGCAATATTCTCATTAGGATTAATAATGGTATTATCAGCTGGAAATGTATATATAAGAGACGTACAATACATTATGAATCCAGTTATGATGATTTGGATGTATGCGTGTCCAATTTTATATAGCATTTCTATGGTCCCTGAGAAATTTTTAAAAGTGTATAGATTAAATCCAATGACTTTAATTATGGAACAGTATCAAAACATTTTGTATAATAAGCAATTACCAGATTTTTCTAGTCTTGGCATAGTTTATTTGATTGCATTTGCTATGCTTGTAATTGGTTATTTAACATTTAACAAATTACAAAGACGTTTTGCAGAGGAGGTTTAAAAAAGTGGCTAAAAAAACTAAGAAAAAAGATGATATAGTTATTTCAGTTAAAAATATGACTAAAGAATTTACAGTTTATGAAGATAAGGCCTACTTTCTAAAAGAAAGACTTGCTAATTTAAAAAGAAACAAAAAGACTAAGCATGTAGTTTTGAAAGATATAAATCTAGATATAAAAAGAGGACAATCAGTAGCTCTTATTGGAGTTAATGGATCTGGTAAATCCACTCTTTTGAAATTATTAAATAAAATAATATACCCAGAACAGGGAACTATAACTATTAATGGAAAAATTTCTAGTATGATTGAACTTGGTGCTGGATTTAATACAGATTTTACTGGAAGAGAAAATATATATTTTAATGCATCTATGTATGGACTTGGAAGAAAAGATGTTGATCCAATCATAGATAAAATAATTGATTTTTCTGAACTAGGAGAATATATTGATACGCCAGTAAGAACTTATTCTTCAGGTATGTATATGAGACTTGCTTTTTCTATAGCGGTAAATGTTCAAGCAGAAATTTTACTTATTGATGAAATACTTGCCGTTGGAGATGCACATTTCCAAGCAAAATGCTTGGACAAAATGAAAGAACTAAAAGCTGAAGGAAAAACTATGGTTTTTGTTTCTCACAGCATAGGACAAGTTAAAAGTTTTTGCGATAGAGCAGTATGGCTTTATAATGGTACTTTGAAGATGGATGGTGCAACTGATGAAGTTATAGATGCTTATCTTAAAGAACAAGGATGAGGTAATTATGAATAATCAAAGATCAATTATGTTATGTTTAGAAAATATGGGAATAGGAGGAGTCGAAACTTATGTTATTAATCAGGCGATTTCTCTAAAGAAAAAAGGATATAATGTAATAGTAGTTGCAAATAATGGAATTTATGTTCAAAAACTTAAAGAAAAAGGGATTAAGTTTTACAATTTTGAATTTACTAATAAAAATTATTTTGACTATGATAGAATAAAAATTTTAGTTGATATAATAAAAAATAATAATGTAGATCAGGTACATATAAATCAATTTTCTTTAATGACAGATTTATTACCAGCTTGTTTATTAACAAATACTCCATATGTGACATATTTACATACATCTTTTAGTATGATTGTAGATAAAAAACTAAATATATATGATTGGTTTGAAAAGAATTATCCGATATATAAAGAATTGTTTAATTTGTTATTCTTCTGCTCTTGCAAAATTGTTGCAATTACACAATCAATAGCTGACTATACAGCTAAGAGGTATAACATAAATCAAGAAAAAATGATTATTATTCCAAATAGTATTTCCTTAGATGAGTATGATTGTGGTTTAAATAGAATTTTCAAAATAGAAAATATTCTTATAATAGGACGATTAAGGGAAGAAAAATTGAATTCTATATTTTGTGGAATTGACTTGTTTAAAAAGCTAGATGATTCATTGGGCAAAAATTTGCATTTAAATATAGTAGGAGATGGACCAGATAAAAAGAAAGTAGATGAATATATAAAAAGTAGTGGTATACATGAAGGAAAGATTTCTTTATTGGGCGCAGCAACCGATATTTCACAAATTATTAAGAATAACGATTTGGTTATAGGTGTAGATAGATGTATTATAGAGGCCATGGCTTCTAAAAGGCTCGCAATTATAGGTGGATATGATAAGAAAGTAAAAGGAATAGTAAATTCGCAAAATATACTCAAGGCACAGTGTGAAAATTTTTCTGGTAATAATTTAAATGGAGTTAATCAAGATGAATTAGTTACTCAAGTTTGTTCATTGAATAAAGAACAGATTGATGAAATAGTTGAGTATAATTATAATTTTGTTAAGAAAAACCTTGATATTGATAAAAATCTATATGTATATAGAAATAATAACTTTACGTATGAACATAATTTTTTTGAGGTAATAAGAAATTTTATTTTAATTGATAGCAAACTCGGGAAAATAAATGAATGTAGCAAAAATAGAATTGAAAAAAACTGGAAAGAACACTTAGAGTATAAAGACTGGGCAGATTCTAGAATGGAATATTTAGAGAATGAATATAAATCAATAAAAAAAATGGAAGAAGAAAAAAATAAAGAGTTAGTTAGTATTTATTCTAGCAAAAGTTATAAATTTATAAAAAAGATAAAAGATATATTAAAAAGGTAGGACGATTATGAAAGAGCAAGAAAATTTTGACTTTAGTAAAGAACCAGGGTCATTTATTAGTAAAAGAAAAATAATAAATTCAGGTGAACCGCTGATTAGTATAGTAACTCCATATTATAATGCTGATAAATACATAGAGCAAACAACTATTAGTATTTTAAATCAAACCTTTCCATTTTGGGAGTGGATTATTGTTAACGATGGTAGTACAAATACTAATACTGAAGAGGTATTAAGAAATATTTGCAATAAGGATTCACGAATAAGAGTTTTAAATAAAAAAAATGGTGGCCCTGCAGCTGCTAGATATTACGGAGTACAAAATTCTAAATCAGATATTATTTTTTGTTTAGATGCTGATGATCTTATAGATAATACTATGCTGGAATGTGGTTATTTTTCATTATTAACTAATCCTATGGCATCTTTTGCTTATACATCTATTTGTACTTTTGGGGACGATAATTATCTGTATTCTCCACTGTTTGACACTATGGCAGAAAGAAAAGAAAATTTAATTTCTGTAGCAGCTTTTATAAGAAAAGAAGATTTTTTGTCTGTAAAAGATTATCCTACACTTCCTAAGGGGGTGCATGAAGATTGGTACATGTGGTTATCACTTTTGTCAAGAAAATGTATCCCTATACGTATGAATTTTTATGGATTTTGGTATAGAAGAATGAATACCGGTAGACTTAACAGTATTAATTCTGATAAGAAAAAATCAAAAATTGCAGAAAAATATATAAAAAATAAAGGAAATAAAATAAAAGAAAGGGTAGGCGCTATACAGTTTCCAACGTCATGTAACTATGATTTTGATACTTATCCTAATCAAATAGAGTGGAAAAAAGCTCCAATTAATGTAAAAGGTGAAAAAAAGAGACTATTGTGTATTTTTCCGTGGTCTGTAATTGGAGGTGCAGATATATTTAACTTAAACTTGTTAACAGGTTTAAAGAAAAATGGCTATGAAATAACTGTTGTTACTACTGAACCAAGGGAGTATATGTTTAGGCAAAGTTTTGAAGAAGTTGTAGATGAATATTTTGATTTGACAACTTTTTTAAATAGAAAGGATTGGGCACCTTTTATATCTTATTTGATAAAGTCGCGTAATATTGATATAGTTCTGGAAAGTAATAGCTTTTATGGTTACTATGCTATTCCATGGCTAAAATGTAAGCATCCAGATGTTATCTTTACAGATTATTTACATGCTGAAGATTGGAGTTGGAGAGATGGTTCTTATCCAAGAGACTCAAATGCTATTTGCAAATATTTAGATAGAACTTTTACATGCACAAAGTATTTGAAAGACTTGATGTTAGGTAGAATGAATAGAAAAGTAGATAATATAGATGTAGCATACATAGGCACTGATGTTAAATACTTTAATCCAAATTCTGATATACCTGGATGGGAAGAGTTAAGAAATAAATACTCTGGTAAAAAGATAATATTATTTCCTAGTAGATTTGAATATTTAAAAAGACCTTTACTATTAGCTAAAGTAGTGGCAGAAATAGTTAAAGAGAGAAAAGATATTATTTGCATAGCAGCAGGGTACGGCAAAGCTAAAGAAGATATGGAAGCTGAAATATCTAAGTTAGGAATAGAAAAATATTTTGAAATTGTAGGTTCTAAAAAAGACTTAAGACCTTATTATAAAATAGCTGATGTTACTGTAGTATGCTCTTTAACAGAAGGATTGACACTAATTGCATATGAGTCTTTAGCAATGGGAGTACCTGTTGTTACTGCTGATGTAGGTGGCCAAAAAGAATTGATAGATGATACCTGTGGAAGGGTTATAAGAAAATATCAGTCTGTTGAAAAAGATTTACATAACTTTAATTATGACGAAAATGAAATTTGTGACTATAAAAAAGCCATATTAGAATTAATTGAAGCTAAAGATGAAAAACTTGAAAAAATATGTAGAAATAAAGTTGTTAATGGTTTTTCTATAGAAAATATGGTTGATAAAATGACATCAACATTTGATCATATGATATCATATGGAACGCAGGTGGACAAATCTATAACGGATACAGAAGAAATTGCAGAAAGATATTTGATGTTATTTAACGAGTATTATAAGCAATTTTATTATAATCCAGATGAAATTCCAAATAGAACTAAGTTACAGAAGTTTAGAGATGTGTTGTGGAATTTTTCAATATATAGAGGAATAATAAAATTACTACAAAAAACTGGAATAATGAAAATGTTAAAAAAAATAAATAAAAAATAGGAGAAAATATGATTAAGGTATTTGTTTTAAATAATAATAAGCATATTAATAGTATTAGAGAAAAAATTAAGGATGTAGAGTTAAATATAGTGTCAACTGGAGAATTACAAAATTTAAAAAAAGAAATAAAAATAGATGAAGATAGTGTCATGTATAATGACTATTTAAGAACGTATATTTTATTTAAAAATGGTGGACTTATTTTAGATGGTGAATTTGAAATAAGAGAAAATTTAACTCTTTTCTTTAATAGTGAACTTTTTCTAGGATATAAGACCGAAAATGAAATTGCTACAAATATAATGTATTCTAAAGAGAAAGAGAATAAGTATTTAAAACAAATACTTGA
>CAJLBR010000022.1 GCA_905204915.1 uncultured Clostridium sp. | reverse complement strand
TAATATTTAGAGTTTAAAAAATGATATTAGAAAATTAGTAAAAACTATTCACAAAAGTCTAAAAATAATGTATAATTGTTGTGATAGGATGGTTTAGATTATGGTTGATGAAATAAAGAAAATTATTATTGTAGTAATTTTATTTGCTGCAGTATTTATGATATTTTTTACAGTGAAATTTGATGAAAATAATAAAAATAAAAATGAAGCAGATTTAGTTATATTTGGTGAAAATATAGATGCTACGTATAAGCCTTTTATAGATGGAGATGGTATTTATGTTTCAATTAATACTATTTCTAAAACAATAGATGAAAATATTTTTTATGATAAAGTTGCTACAAAGGTTATAATAACAAATTCTGATGAAGTAATAAAATTAAAGGTGGACGAGCCTAAAATTTCTAGAAACTTTGAATATTCAGATATAAAATATCCAGCAAAGATTTATAATCAAGCTGTGTATATTCCTATTAATTTATTTACAGATGTTTATAATATTAATGTGGAATATAATGATGAAACTAACACAATAGTTATTGATAAGAAATCTTCTTCTGATGTAAATGTTACTCATAATAAAGTAAAAGTGTATGAAGATATTAATACATCATCAAAAGTATTACAAATTTTAAATACAAATAATACAGTAACAGTTTATGATAAAGCATTAGCACATTCTAGATGGTACAAAGTAAAAACTGAAACTGGAATTGTTGGATATATTGCAAAAAACAATGTAAATTTGGTTAGTCAAGACGAAGATGTGTCTCCTGAAGAGGCATCTAACAAAGAAAAAATTGTTATGTTTTGGCAATATGGTAGTAAAGTTGATTCTTTAGGAAATAGTAAAGTTAATGGCGTAAATGTTGTTTCTCCAACTTGGTATGAATTAAAAAATGCTAAAGGAGAAATTAGTTCTGAGTTTTCACAAGAATATTACAGCAAAGCAAAAGAGTATGGATATAAAATTTGGCCAATTATTACAAACGGAATTGATAGTGCAAACTATTCAGCTGAAACAACTTCAACTGTAATGAAGAGTGAATATTTAAGGGAACAATTAATAAAAAATATATTAGATGTGGTAAAAACAAATAAGCTAGATGGAATAAATATAGACTTTGAAGCTATGAAAGAAGAAGACAGAGATCTTTATACTCAATTTATAAGAGAACTAGCTCCTCTTATGAAAAAACAAGGTGCTACATTATCGGTTGATATGTATTTTGTTAAATACATTGATAGATCAAGAGTTGGTGAAGTAGCAGATTACGTTATGCTTATGGGATATGATCATAGAGGAAGTTGGTCTAGTGAAGCTGGAAGTATAGCTGAAGTTTCATGGGTAGAAGAAAATGTTAATTCATTAATAAATGACTCAAATATAAATCCTAATAAAATAGTTTTAGGAATACCATTTTATACTAGACTTTGGACAATAAAACAAGGTGAAGATAAACCAAAAACTACAGTTTATGATATGAAAGACTGTCAAGATTTTATAGATAAATATGATATTACTACTGTATGGGATGAAGACGCAGGTCAAAATTATGCTGAATATACCAAAGGAAGTGTTACTTATAAATTATGGCTAGAGGATAAAGACTCTGTTAAAAAGAGAGTAGAAACTGTGAACAAATATAATCTTGCAGGAATTGCTGGATGGAGAAGAGGACTTGAAACTTCTGATGTTTGGGAAGTAATTAATCAAAATTTACAAAAATAACGGTATATTAAGGAGAAAGAAATGTTAATAAAACCAGAAGAAATAAATGGAATTATAAGAAAAGCAGGAGAAAAAGTAGCTGCTAAGGGAAAATCTTATTATGAACAGGATAAAATAACTATAAAAAAAGCTACTTATATTTCCGATGAAAAATTTAGAGTACAAACCTTCGTGAAAGGAAATTATATCTATGAACCCTTTATCTGTAGAGATAAAGGGATTCTTAGATTTGCATGCAATTGTCCAACTTTTAGTGAAAAAAAGAGAGTATGTAAACATATTGTTGCAACAGCTTTTGATATGTATGTAAGTGAAGAAAAATATATTGACGCATCTAAAAAAGATTTTACAATATCAATATCTGATGAAGAAAAATTAGAAAAAAATAGATATAAAAATCAGGTAAAGAAAGAAAAAAATCATGTTGAGTTATTAGAATATTATGAAAATTTAAATGATGGTCTTAATGACGCAGAATTTAATATTAGTGTTATTCCAATACTAAAAGAGGTAAAAGTTGATGAACTTTTTGCATACTTTAGAATTGGTTCTAAGAAAATGTACAATATAAAAGATTTAAATGAATTTTCACTTGCAATAAGAAATAAATCAATATTAGAACACGGAAAAGATTTTGCTTTCAAACATGATATCTGTAATTTTAGCGATGATTCAAAACCACTTGTTAAATTCATATATAAAAAAATATTAGAGTATGAAAATTATGGAGAACTTTCTAAAAATGAATTAGATATAAAAAAAGAATATAGAAAATTTATTTCTTTAAAATATAGTGCCTTAGATGAATTTTTTAGCATAAATGAAGGCAACGTAATAGGGATAGAAGACGATAACAAACTAATAAATAAAATAAAGCTTATAACAGATGATCCAGTATTAAATTTTAAAGTTACAGAGAATGATGATGGAATTTATATAGAACATGATTATGAAGCCTACAAAGTATATTATGGATCTGAATATGTATATATATTATTAGATAATGTTTTATATAGATGTAGCGATGAATTTAAGAAAGACATTTTGCCTTTAATTCAAGAATTCAGAAATGTGAAAGATAATGTAATAAATATAAATAAAGAAAATGCAGCTATATTGTTTGAAACAGTTATACCAGTAGTTTCTAAAAGTTCAACAGTTAACGTTGATCAAAATTTAAAAGATAAATATAAATCAGAAAACTTGGGAGTAAAAGTATTTTTAGACATTAATGCTAAAAAGCACATAATTGCAAAAATTAAGTATTGTTATGATAAAAAAGAATTTAATCCGTTTGATAGCACTAAGGGATTAGATATTAGCAGAAACAAAAGACAAGAAGAAAGAGTAAAAAAATTATTTGATGAATATAAATTTAGAATTGATGCCGATAAACATTTATTATACATAAGTGATGATAACGATATATATCAATTCTTTAAAACTGGACTTGATAAATTTATGGAAAAATTTGAAGTTCTTGTTACAGAAAAATTAAAGAATAAAACTATTATCGGTAGTCAAAGTGTAAACATGGGAGTTAGACTAGAAAATAATCTTATAAATATAGATATCTCAAATGTAAATTTTGATGAAAAAGAACTAAAAGAGATTTTTGAAAAATACAAATTAAAACAAAAGTATTATAGATTAAAAGATGGTAGCTTTATTAATTTGGATTCTTCTTTAATAAGTACCCTTTACAACATAACAACAAATTTAGGAGTAAATTATAAAGATATAACTAAAGGCAATTTAAAAGTTCCTAAATATAGGGCAATGTATTTAGATAATTTAGGAAAGAAAAATGAGGATATTATTTTTAATAAAGATTCTAGTTTTTCTACTTTAATTAATGATATTTCAAATTCTGATTCTAGAGAATTTGAGGTGCCATCACTTGAAAATGCAAGCTTAAGAATTTATCAAAAAAGTGGTTACAGTTGGCTTAAAACATTGGATAGCTATGGATTTGGTGGAATACTTGCAGATGACATGGGACTTGGTAAAACAATTCAAGTAATAGCTTTGCTTGAGAATGAAAGAATTACAGAGAAAAAGACGTCTATTGTAATTTGTCCTAGTTCGCTATACATTAACTGGGAAAATGAAATTAAAAAATTTGCTCCAAAAATCAAAACTTTAATAATAAATGGTAACCAACAAGAAAGACAAGAAAAAATTGAAAAGGCTACAAAATATGATGTAATTATTACTTCATATGATTTGTTAAAAAGAGATGTTTTAGAATATCAAAAATATAATTTCAGATATATTATTGCTGATGAAGCGCAATATATAAAAAATAATAATACCAAAAATGCACAATCTCTAAAAGAATTAAATGGTAATATAAGGTTTGCACTTACTGGTACACCAATAGAAAATTCACTTTCTGAACTTTGGTCAATATTCGATTTTATAATGCCTGGATATTTGTATACTTATAGAAAGTTCAAAGAGGTATTTGAAAATCCAATAATAAAAGAAAATGATGATGATACTATGAGAAGACTTCAACTTATGGTAGCGCCGTTTGTTCTAAGAAGAACAAAAACTGAAGTATTAAAGGAATTACCAGAAAAAACTGTTACAGTTATGTATAACGAAATGGAAGAAGAACAAGCTAAAGTTTATAAAAATTACTTATTAACTGCCAAAAAAGAAATTAGAAAAGAACTAGATGAAGATAGTGAAGTATCAAATATGAAAATCTTATCTTTAATTACAAGATTAAGACAGATTGCATCACATCCGTCTATGTTTTTAGAAGATTATGAATATGGTAGTTCTAAAGTTAATCAATGTGTAGAACTTGTTAAGGAAGCAATATCTTCAGGACATAAAATGTTAATTTTCTCTAGCTTTACTTCTATATTTGATATTTTAGAAAAAGAATTAGAAAAAAATGATATAAAATACTTTAAACTTACAGGTCAAACAAAAGTTGATACAAGAGTAAGTATGGTTGATGAGTTTAATAAATCTGATGATGTACCAGTCTTCTTAGTATCATTAAAGGCTGGTGGAACTGGACTTAATTTAATAGGAGCAGATATGGTAATACATTTTGATCCTTGGTGGAATATGTCTCAAGAAAATCAAGCAACTGATAGAGCTTATAGAATAGGCCAAAGGAATAATGTTCAAGTATTTAAACTTATTACTAAAGGAACAATTGAAGAAAAAATTCAAGAGTTACAGGATAAAAAGAGCAAGATTACAGACTCAGTTATAAAATCTGGTGAAACATTTATAAACAAAATGAGTAAAGAGGAAATACTAAAATTGTTTGAATAGTATTTAAAGTAATATGAATAAATAATGAAATGTTTATGAAAAAGAGCCTTTTAACTTGAAAAATAATATTTATAGTGTATAATATAGGTATGAGGTGATTACTATGAAATTAGATTTAACAGGACTTCGTATTGAAGTAACAGATGCAATAAGAGAATTTACTGAAAGAAAAATAAAAAAATTAGATAAATTCTTCGCAGAAGATACTATTTGTCACGTTACTTTCACTGATAAGTCAAAGGGAAAACAACGTATAGATATAAGAATAGAACAAAATTCTCGTACTTTCCTTGCTGAAGAAAATGCAGAAGATTTATACTACGGTATAGAAGCTGCTATATCTAAAATTGAAGGTCAAGTTAGAAAAGAAAAAACAGCAAAAGAAAAAATGAAAAGATCTGGAATTCCTGCTGAAGAAGTAGAAGATGTAGAATCTATGGATGAAGAATAAAATTAAAAGAGCACTTAGTGCTCTTTTTTTATTGCATGTTTATTAAAATATTTACATTGCGTAAATATTGCTATAATAGCTGCTATCTTTACTTTGTTTGGAATTTGTGATATAATACGCATAATATTTTTTTAATTCTAATTTTAATAAATGGAGGAAAATACTATGAATACTAATCAATCTTGCATGATAAAAGTAGGATATCCTGCAATACAGAAATACGGATCGGTTCAGCTATAAAAATAGCTATAGCAATGTATAGAAGCATTTCAGGTGATATGGTTGAAAATGAAATTCCTGTAGATAGGCTTAAAGATTTGGTAAGGGAAGCTAGAACTGCTTTTAAGTATGTGACAGTAAAAAACTATGCTAACCACGTTTTGGAAAGCTTATTGGATGATTTCAGTGAGGATCAAAAAATAGAAGAATTCGATGGAGATACTTATTGTAATATATGTAAAGAATCTGGTGAGATACTTATTCCAATTGAAATGCTGACATATTTAAATGAAAGCTTATTTCCGTGTATAGCTGATATAGCATTTCAGAACTTTTTGATGGGACATAACAACGAATATAGAATAAAAATTCCCTTTGAGGCTTATTGTGAAATTTACAAAAAATACACTAATGATGTTAAACAAATGGCTCATATGTTTTGCCAAGATATGTTTGCTTGGTTAAATTATAACCAAATAGCTAAGGTAACAGAAGCATTTATTTTGGATAAGCTGAATTATTTAATAGTTTTTTCTATAAATGTTAAAGTTTAATAATTTTTTTGAGGTGATTTATACGGATAAATTTAATTCAACTACAGCTTGTGCGTCTTATTCAATTTATAAAAGTCGTAACTTGGGATTTTATCTTTTAGCAGGTGCTAAAATTATTTATGAAATACGGAAAACGTCAAAATTGTATGATATAGAGATAAAGAATGAGGATATAATAGAATTTTTGGAAAGACCTTCGATAGCATACAAGTATAAGAATTTAGAAGAGCTTATTATGGGATTCTTAGCAAGTATAGAATTTCCTTATACGATTTCCTATATAAACAGAATGAACATTAGAAAAGCTCAGGAATTTGCAAATAAAATATTTGAAAATCTTGATAATGAATATTCTAAAAAAACTATAAACCTTAATTTATTAAATTATATCAATAACAAAATATGGCCGTTTCTGGTAAAACAAATAGTAGATAAAAACATTGATATTGAAAGTTATAGCTTTAATAAAAACATAAGAATAGGACGGTTTACTATTTCTGAAAAAATCATAAGTCAAATATATAATACTGATTTTTCTTCTGCAATTTCTTTGTTTTCTAATGAGTTTTCTGAATGGTGCTCTTACAATTTTTTGCGAGTCATTAAAATGGAAGTTTTAGAGGATAAGAAAGAATCAAAAGTTCTTATCGAAATCTAATTTTATGAGAACATTACCTTTTACTAGGTAATGTTCTTTTTTTGACAAAATAGAGCTATAAAGTTATAATTATATTATAGATACTGGAGATGATCTTATGAAAAAAATAAAATTAAATGAGTGTCAAAATTCTGAATGCATAAAAGATATAAAAGAAGGATTGGAAAACGGAAAAATTTTTGTGTTCCCAACTAGTACATTATATGGAATTGGATGTTCAATATTTTGTGAGGACTCTATAAAAAAAGTATATGAGATAAAGAAAAGACCTAGCAATAAACCACTCATTGTACTGGCTTCAAATTTAAATATGGTAAGGAGTATAACTCAAAATATTAGTGAAACTGAAGAAAAACTAATGAGTGAATTTTGGCCTGGTGGTTTAACTTTAATATTAGAGAAAAGTAGCGTAATTCCTGATATTATAACATCAGGATCTGATTATGTAGGAGTTAGAATTGATGAAAATAGTACTATAAGAAAAATAATAGAAGAAACTAATACGCCAATTGTAGCACCAAGTGCAAATATTTCAGGGGAACCTAGCGTTACTAAAAGTGAAGATTTAAATAGTAAAATATTAGAGAGTACTGACTATTTGATAGATGGTGGGCAAATTTTAAAAGGCACTTGTTCTACAATAGTAAAATGTGAAAATGGAAATATAAAAATATTAAGAGAGGGAAAAATAAGCAAAGATGAACTAATTATGAAAGGTTTTTCTGTATTATATTAAAAAATAAATCCAAAAAACTTTATTTTATCAAAATTTTATGCTAAAATATTTGTTGGTGATAAAAATGATATATTTAATAATGGGAGGGCCTGCAACTGGAAAGGGAACAAGATCTGATTTCCTATCAGAGGCAATAAACATCCCTCATATTTCAACAGGAGATTTGTTAAGAGAAAAAAGTAAAACAGATGAAAGCATGGCAGAAAAACTTTCTAAAGGTGAACTTATTTCTGACGAAATAATAACATCTTTATTAGAAGAAAGAATAACAAAGCCTGATTGTGAGAAAGGCTTTATACTTGATGGTTACCCAAGAACTTTAAATCAAGTTTATTTATTAAATGAACTTTTAGAAAAGTTAAATAGAAGTATAACCAAAGTAATCGAACTAACAGCTCCAGATGAATTAGTATTTAAAAGAATACTTGAAAGAAAAAAATGTGTTGATTGTGGAAAAATGTATGGAATTGATTTTCCACCTAAAACTGCAGATGTTTGTGATGACTGCGGCGGTAAATTGGAAGTTAGAGCAGACGATACAAAGGAAACTTTAAAGAAAAGAATCGATACATATAAAGAAAATTCAAAAGAAATCCTAGAATATTATAAGGAAAAAGGCTTGTTAAAAACAGTTGATTCCTCTGCGCATCCAGAAGAAATAGTAAATGATATTAAAGATTAATATCATAATTAGAAAGTGTGAATAAAATGATTAATATAAAAAATGAAAAAGAAATTGAACTTATGAGAGAATCTGCTAGGGTTCTAAAACTAGTTTTAAAGGCTATTGAAAAAGAAATAAAGCCTGGTGTAACTACTATGCATTTAAATAATGTAGCTGAAAAAGTTATGAGAGATAATGGAGCTACTCCATCTTTTAAAGGAGTTCCATGTCCTTATAGAGGTGGAAGAGACTATGAATGGGCAATTTGTACTTCTGTAAATGATGAAGTAATTCATGGTATTCCAAGTGATGATGTTGTTTTGAAAGAAGGCGACATTGTTTGTGTAGATCTTGGAACTTATAAAAATGGTTGGCATTCAGATGCTGGAAGAACTTTTGGAGTTGGAAAAATTTCAAAAGAAGCTGAAAGACTTATAAAAGTTACTAAAGATGCATTCTTCTACGCAGTTGATAAAGCTGTTGAAGGAAACAGAGTAGGAGATATTTCTAATGCTGTTCAAGAATTCGTTGAAAAAAATGGATATACTTTAGTAAGGGAATTCCAAGGACATGGTATAGGTCAAGAAATGCATGAAGATCCTGGTATTCCTAATATAGGAAGAAAAGGAACTGGTCCAAGACTAAAAAGAGGAATGGCAATTGCTGTTGAACCTATGGTATGTATGGGTGATCCAGATATTTACGTAAAAGAAGATTTATGGACTATAGCCACAGAAGATGGAAAACTTACTGCTTACTATGAAAACACACTTGTTATTACTGATAAGGAACCAGAAATTTTAACAATATAAAACGAATCAAAATTATATTATGTCATATTATATTATTGGGATGGTACTGAAAATGTACCATCTTTTTTTGACATTATCAAAAGGTTGTGATATAATATGGCCGTAGGTTATTTGGAAATATTAATAATTATTAAGTGGAGGAGATATTATGATGATATCTAAGTGGCTCATAAAACTAAACCGGATTGTTATTATTGCAATTTTAATTGCTCTGGTAGTTTTATCATGTTGTATCAACATAAAAAAGATTTTCAGAACTGATTACTATGTTTTGCTATCAGGACTTGAGACTATGTTTATATTATTTGAATACATGTTTATCATGTATCATAATGAAAAGCACAATGATTCTTTAAAATATAATTGGTTAAATGTGCTTTTTGCTATAAGTGTACCTTTTATGTGTCTTGTACCTGTGGTTACGATTCTTTTTTAAAACTTTGAGTGGCTAGTTTTTTACTAGCTACTTTTTTTATAAAAAATATAAAAAAGTAGTTGATATCCTTGACAATTTAACATAAAGAAGGTATAATATATGTGTTAACTTTGCTCTTAATGTAAATTTGAGCAATTTTATGTAATTAATAGGAGGAAAAATATGGCTAAAGATGATGTTATTGAAGTCGATGGCGTAGTAGTAGATGCCTTGCCAAATGCAATGTTTAAAGTTAAACTAGAAAATGGACATGAAGTTCTTGCTCATATATCTGGTAAACTAAGAATGCATTACATTAAAATTTTACCTGGAGATAAAGTAAAATTAGAATTATCAACTTATGATTTAACAAAAGGTAGAATTACATGGAGAGCAAAATAAGTTTCCTATTAAAAATTAGGATTAAACATTTTTTCTGAAGCGGCTGTAGAATTTTTATTCTATTTTAGAAAAGTGTTAATCATATAAACTTACTTTTGTTAAATTTATTAACAAAAAACTTTTTTAAGGAGGATTTAAAATGAAAGTAAGACCATCTGTAAAAAAAATTTGTGATAAGTGCAAAGTCATTAGAAGAAATGGCGTAGTTCGCGTTATTTGCGAAAATCCAAAGCACAAACAAAGACAAGGTTAATGTGGGGGTGTAGTATTAAATGGCACGTATAGCTGGTGTAGATTTACCAAAAAACAAAGTAGCAGAAATTGGACTAACTGCAATATATGGTATTGGACGTCCTGTTTCAAGAAAAATACTTGCTGAAGCAGGTATTGAACCAACAAAAAGAATTAAAGATATCACAGAAGAAGAAGAAGCTAAAATCAGAAGTATAATCGAAAGAGATTATACAGTAGAAGGAGATCTTCGTAAAGAAGTTTCTTTAAACATTAAAAGATTAATGGAAATCAATTGCTATAGAGGACAAAGACATAAAAGAAGATTACCTGTTCGTGGTCAAAGAACAAAGACTAACGCAAGAACAAGAAAAGGTAAAGCAGTAGCAATAGCAGGAAAGAAAGGAGTATAGTATCATGGCAGCAAAGAAAAAAGTAGTAACAAAGAAAAAAGTAAAGAAGAATGTATCTACTGGAGCAGCTCACATTCAATCTTCATTCAATAATACAATTATTACAATGACAGATTCACAAGGTAATGTTTTATCTTGGGCTAGTGCTGGTGGACTTGGATTTAGAGGTTCAAGAAAAAATACTCCATTTGCAGCAGGTCAAGCTGCTGAAACTGCAGCTAATGCAGCAAAAGAACATGGATTAAAAACAGTTGAAGTGTATGTAAAAGGACCTGGTTCTGGTAGAGAAGCAGCTATAAGATCACTTCAAGCTGCTGGTTTGGAAATAAGCATGATTAAAGATGTTACTCCAATACCACATAATGGTTGTAGACCACCAAAGAGAAGAAGAGTATAGTGGGGGTGTAAAGATAAAATGGCAAGATATACAGACGCAGTATGTAAAAAATGCAGAAGAGAAGGTGTAAAACTTTTCTTAAAAGGATCAAGATGTAATTCAAACAAATGCGCTATAGATAGAAGAGCATATGCTCCAGGACAACATGGAAAAAATAGAAGCAAATTATCTGAATACGGACTTCAACTAAGAGCTAAACAAAGAGCAAAAACTTATTATAGAGTTTCAGAATCTCAATTCAGAAAATATTATAATGAAGCCTTCAGAAGAGAAGGAGTAACTTCAGATGTTTTATTCGAACAATTAGAATTAAGATTAGATAATGTTGCTTATAGAATGGGAATCGGTACTTCAAGAGCTGAAGCTAGACAATTAGTTGGTTATGAAGTTTTAGAAGTAAACGGTAAAAAAGTTAACATCCCTTCTTATATTGTAAAAGTTGGAGATGTTATCAAAGTAAGAGATGCTAAAAAAGATAATAAAACAGTTGTATCTGTTTTAGAAGCAAATAAATTAAAAGGTGTACCAACTTGGTTAGAACTTGATAAAGAAAAAATGGAAGCAAAAGTTTTAAGAAAACCAACTAGAGATGACGTTGATCTTGAAGTTCAAGAAAGCTTAATTGTTGAGTTATATTCTAAAAACTAGTATATAAAATCATTTACGTTATAATACGTGTAATCAGAGCGTATTAAAGGAGGAATAAGAATGATTGAAATGCAAAGACCAGAAATTAAATGTGTTGAAGTTGACGCTGACACATATTTTGCAAGATTTAAAGTAGGACCTTTAGAAAGAGGATTTGGAATTACACTTGGTAATTCATTAAGAAGAATTCTACTTTCATCATTACCTGGGTATGCAATAAATGCTATAAAAATTGATGGTGTTAACCATGAATTTTCTACAATTCCAGGAGTTACAGAAGATGTAACAGATCTTATACTTAATTTAAAACAAGTTTGTCTAAAATCTCATGATTTAGATGATAAACAAATTTCAATTAAAGCAAAAGGACCTTGTGAGGTAACTGCTGGAGATATAATAACTGACTCTACAATTGAAGTTGTAAACAAAGATTTGCACTTAGCTTATCTTGATGATGGTGCTGTTTTAAACATTGATATGTCTGTTATAAAAGGCAGAGGATATCAAGAAGGAACAAGAGCAGCATTAAATAGTGATGATGTAAATATGATTCCTATAGATTCAATATTTACACCAGTAAAAAAAGTAACTTTTGATGTTCAAAAAACTCGTGTTGGCCAAAAAGCTGATTATGATGATTTAACTATCGATATCACTACAAATGGTGTTATTGAACCATATGAAGCATTAAGTATGGCTGCAAAAATACTTTATGAACATTTAGAAATGTTTATAGATTTATCTGACATAGCTAAAAATATGTCAATAATGTCTCAAAAAGAATTATCTATGAAAGACAAATTATTAGAGACTCCTATTGAAGATTTAGAATTTTCAGTAAGATCATTTAATTGCTTGAAAAGAGCTGGTATTCATACAGTTGCTGACATTGTTAGCAAAACAGAGCAAGACATGATTAAAGTTAGAAACTTAGGTAAAAAGTCACTAGAAGAAGTAATTAACAAAGTTAATGAACTAGGACTAGAATTTAAAAATAAAGAAGACTAGAAAAAGGGGGATGTAAAATTATGGCAGGAACAAGAAAATTATCTAGAACAACTTCTCATAGAAATGCTACATTAAACAATTTAGTTACATCTTTAATCCTTAATGGAAAAATCGAAACAACTTTAGCAAGAGCTAAAGAAGTAAAACCTTTAACAGATAGTTTAATCGATTTAGCTATTAAAGAAAAAGATAACTATGAAGAAAAAGAAAAAACAGTTTCTAGAGCTAAATTAGACAAAAATGGTAAAAAAGTTAAAGAAACAAAAACTTCAAAGAATGGTAACAAATATGAAGTTGTAGTTAGAGAAGTAGTAAAAGAGAAAGTTAAAGTTGACAAGCCATCAAAGCTTGCTGCTAGAAGAAAAATGTTCAAAACTGTTAATAAAGTTAAAGATTTTAACGGAAAAACAGTTGATTTAACAGAAAAATTATTCAACGAAATCGCACCAAAATATGAAGCTAAAGGCGGATATACAAGAATCGTTAAATTAGTTTCTAGAAAAGGTGACGGCGCTGAAATGGCAATTATTGAATTAATATAATGTTAATAAGGGAGAATGTCAAATAATTGACACTCTCTTTTTTATGTCTATGTTCTGTTTTAGAGGAACAATTATGCCAAAATGTTGACAAATATGGTAAGGTGTGATATAATTCAAAATTACATTAGCAAATAGTCCGAGGTTAAATTTAAGGAGGAAATTTTTATGCGTAAGAAATTCACAAGTTTGGACTATCACGAAAACCTGAATCCATTTTTCGTGATAAGACGGTCGAAGATAAATAATGAGTTTATTCTTCTCACGGTTGACAATGTATTGAAAAGTTCCGATATAAAGGAATACGTTATATTCGAAGAGGGGGACTGCGTATATATCTTCTTGAAGAAAGAAAAAAGCTTTGAGCTCTACGAGATAAACGACAAAAACTTGTTTCTGGTATTCAACTTTACGGATTCATCTTTCTTTAAGAGATCAGTTATATTCTACATGAACGACATTTCTGTTGACAGCAATTTGAACATCGGCGAAATTCCTAAAAACTTCAGAAGCAACCATGTAATCAGAGGTAGGCAGAGATTCAATTCCCAATATAAGCATTTCAACAATGAAGAGATTGAAATCAACTGGGATACTAAGTCTCCGATAAGGCTGGAAGGATTCAAGATATCCGAATTTGATCTGGATCCCGAAGTATTCATAATTGAATAACTTTTAAAGCACATCTTTTGATGTGCTTTTTTTATTTTATTATTTTTGTTTATTATTTATTATTTTTAAATTTTAATTTTATTTTTGATAATTTTACAAAATTAAATATTTTTGTAAGTACTTAATTTTATGTAAAATAATGCGATCGATTTTTCTTGACTTTTAGTATTTATGCTTATAAAATATACTTGTATTTAATTCTTATATATTTTTTTCAAAGGAGTTTTATGAAATTATTTTTTAAAAAATTTTTATCTTACATCTTAATTTTAATGTTAATTTTTATTTTAGTTTTTTTCTTATACAAATATAGTATAAAATTTTCACACAACCAATCTTTTAATTTAAATTCAAATGATAATATAGAAAAATATGCACAATCTCAAGAAATTAAAATTGATAAAGAAGAGTGGACTATAAGTATTCCAAAAATTAATTTAGAAAATGCGCCAATATCTTACGGGACTGATAGTAATGTATTAAATAAATATGTTGGACATTTTGAAAATACATCAGAATTTTCTGGTAATGTTGGACTAGCAGCCCACAATCGTGGATATGAAGTTAATTATTTTAGTAATATATACAAATTAGAATGTGGTGATAGCATATTTTATAAATTTAATGGAAAGACAAGAGAATATAAAGTAATTTTAAAAAAAGAAATTGATTCTTATGATTGGTCTTATTTAAAAGAAACAAATGATGATAGAATAACACTTATAACGTGTATAGATAATAAGCCAAATTTTAGATTGTGTATTCAAGGAATATTAAAATAAGGAGGAATGATATGAATAAAAAGAAAATTGTAATTTTAATAATGTTGATAATGACTTTAAACATGCTGGTTGCTAACTTCCAATATGCATCTTCTGTAACAGTTGGTAATAGTTATAAAATCAAGTATGATAAAAATGAATATAGATATATAAAATATAACAATGTATCGCAAAGATTTTGGGATTATTATTATATAGATGATGATAACACCAAATCAGAAGCTTACTGCATAAACTTATCACAAAAAGGGGCAGAGCATGTAGAGGGAGGATATGATGTAAAAACAGTTGGTAAAATAGCTGATGAGGGCATAGTAAATATAGTTAATAACGGTTATCCAAATAAAAGTTATGGTGAACTTGGATTAGGAGATAGAAATCAAGCAAAATTTGCAACACAATTTGCTATATGGATATATACAAATAATTTAGATATTTCTAAAATAGTAGAATTAAATACAGAAGGTGAAGCTGTAAAAAAAGCTATATTAAATATATATAATTCAAGAAATACTAAAGTTAATTTGGACACTAGCTTCAGTTTAGATGAAGGAGAAAGGCAAATAATAACAATAGAAGATAAGAGTTATTATAAAGTGAATTTTAAAATTAATAAGGGAAAAGATGTACTTAATATTAAATATTTAAATAATATAAAAGATATGAGACTAGTTGATAAAGAATTAAATGTCATAGAAAATTTTGATAGCACATATGAATTTTATGCTTTATATCCAGTTGAAAAAGTTAATAAAAATGAATCTTTGAAAATGGAGTTTGAAATAAAAATTAAAAACCAGGGTGCGTTATATGGAAAACCTGATGATAGTACTCTACAAGATGTGGCTTTAATTTTACCAGAATATGAAATAAAATCTGAAAGTATACCAGTAAATTTTGAATATCAAATACTGGAGTTTGAATTAATAAAAACAGATAATTTTAAAAATTTACTTGATGGGGTAAAATTTGAAGTATTTAATGTCAAAACAGGTGAATCATTAGGTGAATTTGTTACAGATAAAAATGGAAGAATATTTATAGATTTTAGAAAAGAATTAAATATAAATAATGAAATTGAAATTGGAATTAAAGAAAAAGAGACAAAATCTGGTTATATTTTATCCGATAAAATTACAACCATCAAGTTAGAATGTGGAAAATGTGTAAAAGTAAGCTTAGAAAATGTAAAAAAAGAGATTAAAGAAGAAGTAAAAATTGAAGAAAAGAAGATAGAACTTCCTAAAACTGGAATGTAAAAAATAAGACCTTAAGTAAAATACTTAAGGTTTTTCTATTTTAAAAAAGTGTAAAAATTTACTAACTTTATCAACTATTACAGTACTATATTTTTTGGCTAGTACTTTACCACAAGCTTTTCCTGATACTGTTAAAGATGCTACAAGAGCACTTATTAAGAATTGTAAGTTAAATGAAAGTTCGTAAGCTTCAGTAATTTTTGTGGATATTATTGCACTTATTGCACCACTTAATACTCCACAAATATCTCCTACAACGTCTGCACAGAAGTTTGATACTTTGTGTGAATTTCTTATAAGTTTTACAGAAGTTTTTGCACCTTTTACTTTCTTAGTTGCCTTTGCATGGAAATTTTCCTCTTCAGCAATAGTAACTGCTACAGCTACTATATCAAAAACTATACCAATTATTAATACTGCTAAAAGTATTAATATTGCTGGAAATAAGCTTAAATTTTTCATAGGCTCGGTTGAAATATAAGAAAAAATCAATGATAATGTAAATGTCATTATTAATACTGTAAGTATCCATTTAATATTCGACGAGCTGTCTTCAGATTTATTATCTTGTTTATTTTTTTTCATACAAATCCCTTCATAAAAAAAGAATAAGATGGTAGTTATTTAAGTAAATTTTATGGTTTAGGTCTAGTAGAATTTCTCTATTTTTCACTAAATATTACTATTTAGCCGTTTCCATTTAAGAAAAATATTCTTAAGTTACCTTAAAGAAAACTAGATCGCCACTTAAATCCATACCTTAATCCTTAAATAACCAAGCTTTTGAAAGCCAACATTCTAGAAGATTTCCTTAATATGCTAGATCATATTATTATTCTTTTTTGCAATAATAGTTTCATTACATAAGCTACAATCTAAATGGCCACTTTAAACTATAACTGTTAGAAGTAAATCCCAATATCATCACTCAAGACTGGCTACACTATGTATTGTGTCTTGGCACTTTACATAGGTTACACTTATGAATTAGTAAATTATATATACTATATAATAAGCCTCCGCGAAAATAGGGATACAATATATGCCGTTATATTTTACCCTAAATTCTTTACTCCCTGAAAGTACACATAACTGGGCGTAACGCGCACCGACAAGAAACTTCAACGATGTGCCATTTAGTGGATTTTTAGCCCCACCCTCATAATAGATAGCATAACTAGAATAATGCACCATCATTATATATTATAACATTTAGTTGAAAAAAATGCAAATTTTAATTAAATTTTACTTGTACACAAGCTCTATTAGTTGAAAAATAGACATAAATGTGATAGAATACGGTTGGTGATTGATATGTCTAGAATGGATGATTACTTTGAAAAATATATGATTGAACATGGTGAACGCAGTTACATAAGGAAGAGAAATATAAAAAAATATACTATAATATTAGGTATATTAGCTTTGCTGTGTATAGCAACAAATCCTTTGACTAGAATAAGAGATGCATATGTTGAAAAATTTACAAACTATGCTTCACAAGAAAAATCATCACTAAAAGAAACTTTAAATTTAGATAGTAATAAAAATATAAAAGAAGAATCATATACTTCTAAATATCCAGCTCCAATAAAGGGTACTGTAACTAATCCATATGGTAATGGACATACAGGAATAGATATTCAAGGAGAACATAGAACTGATATAACATGCATAGAAGATGGAACAGTTATTTTTGCCGGAGTACAATCAGGATATGGAAATTGTGTTGAGATCAAACATTTTGATGAAAATGGAAATGTATTCTATAGCTTTTATGCTCATTTATATGAAATTGACGTAAAGAAAGATGAGGAAGTTAAAAAATTTCAAGTAATTGGAAAAGAAGGTGGCCAACCAGGGGTTGATGCAAATGCTGGAAATAGTACAGGACACCATTTACATTTTGAAATAAGAAAAGCTAGTGGATATGGAAATGATGTAAATCCAACAGGATACATATTCTAAAAATGTAAAAAAATGACGAAAAGCAGCTTAATCCTTGATTATTATAAGTTTATGGTGTAGAATAGCAGTTACCTATTAGAAAAAACCAACTTATGATTTTGAGGAGGAGTTATTAATGCATAGTGATAAGTTTAAAAAACGGTGCATAAGGGAAGCTAAATTAATGATAAGCCAAAATTTTACTATAAGAGAAGTGGCAAAAATTGTTGGTCTTTCAAAATCTACCATTCATAAAGATCTTACTGAACGTCTTAAAGAATACAAAAACAAAGAATGCAGAGAGCTGTATCAAAATGTAATATTTATAATGAAGATCAATAAAGAACAGCGACATATAAGAGGTGGAGTGGCAACTAAGAAAAAGTATTTGGCTATGAAGAAAAATAAGTAGATACCGTAAACATAAAGCAGAATAATTAAATTTTAATTATTCTGTTTTTTTATATTTAAAATAACTAATAATAATAGTATGTTATATTTTATTGGATTTATTGTAGGAATTTTAAATGGAATGTTTGCAGCTGGTGCAGGCCAAGTTTTAGTGTTTTATTTAATTTTTATAAAACATTTGGAAACACATAAATCAAGAGCTTTAAGTGTATCTATTTTGTCTGTATCAAGTATTTTTGCAGCATTTGGTTATAGTAATTTTACTTCTTATGATTTAAAAAAAATTATATTATTAATTATTATTTCCTGTATATCAGGAATTATTGGTACAAAAATAATGAAAAAAATACCATCTGATATTTTAAATCTTATTGCAGGTGTTTTAATGTGTGCACTTACAATTTATAAGTTCTTTTCGTGAGGTGAAAAAATATGATTAGTTTAATTTTATGTTCATTTTTTTGTGGGATACTTTCTGGTATGGGAATTGGTGGTGGAAGTATTTTTATTTTAATTTCTACAATTTTTGGAATTTTTGAACACAAAGAGGCACAAGCTTATAATTTGATAATGTTTATAGCAGTAGGTGTGGCTACGACAATTTTTAATTTAAAAAATAAAAAAATTGATAAAGATTTATTAAAAAAATTATTACTCCCAACATGCATTGGAAGTGTAATTGGAATAATAATTGTAAAAAATATAGATGACAATATTTTAAAAAATTGCTTCTATGTCTTTATGGTTATTATTGGAATTTATGAAATAATTTCAAGTTTAAAAAATATTATTAGTACAAAAAATAATA
>CAJLBR010000021.1 GCA_905204915.1 uncultured Clostridium sp. | reverse complement strand
TATAAGACAAATAAAGCGGACTATGCAATTGGTGGACCAACAGTAGAAATGCTAATGCAGTCATATAGTAAGAAATATAATGTAAATTTTAAAGCAGAAGCAAAGGACGTAATAGGTTATCATTTAAGTAAAGATGGAGGATCAAGTTGGAGTGATTATTGTTCACTTATGCTTAATGAAAACGATACACTATATGTACTAGGTAGCGGAACCAATTCTGGAGCAAATGCTTTGTGGCTTGCATCTCCATCTACTATCACTGCTGAACATTTGATACCTATAGATTATTATGGAAGTGCTTGTTATTATGATTATAATAATGGAGACGTTGGATTTAGAGCAGTAGTATGTTTAAAATCAAATGTAGAAATTCAAAGAAATGATGATGGTAGTGTATCATTGAAATAATTAGTTTAAAAATAAAACTAGTCAAAATTCTCAAATTAATGAGGATTTGGCTAGTTTTTTTCTTATTAATTTTCAGATTCTGGGATTGATAGCATTTCAATTATAGATTCATCTCTACGTATTAGTTCAATAGATATCAGTAGTACAGTATATTTTAGATTGAATAGGGAACGAGTTTGTTTTCTTACAAAAATTTTGTAAATTAAATTTTTTTCATAGTTACCACATTTTTTCAAAAGAGAGTCAATATTTTCAAACCGATTTTCACTTGCACCAAAGTTTATTATTGTTTTGAAAGAATTCTCAAGTTCATCTAATTTTTTTGTCATAGAAGATATGCATATAGTTTCTATTGATTTTTTTAATCCTATCAATGTCCATATAAGAACAATAACGTATAGTATATAGAAAAGTATCATAAAAATAACCTCCAATTATGGTGTTAGATAACAAATGTTTTATAAATTATAGTACAAAGTAGCCAAAAAATCAACGTTTTATAATAAATTTTGAACTTTTAAGTTGACAAAACGTAAAAACTTTAGTATAATTAGTGTCAAGTAAAAATACTTTACACTAAGGTGATGCTATGAATGATAATATTAGAATGATGCTTTTATATGATATATACGGAAATTTACTTACAAAAAAGCAGAGTGAAATTTTTGAAGAATATTATTTATATAATTTGTCATTAAGAGAAATTGCTAATAATAGGAAAATATCTTATCAAGCTGTAGCAGATAGTATAAAGAAAAGCGAAAATATGTTAAACAATTTTGAAAATAATGTTAAAATGCTTGAACTATCTAAGAGAGTGGAAAGTGTTTATAGTCTAATAGAAAAAACAGAAGATTTAAACAACATAAGACAAGAGATATTAAATAAATTGAATTTAGATGTTGGTGAGGATGATATATAATGTTTGAAAGTTTATCAGATAAACTACAAGGAATTGTAAAAAAGATTAAAGGTGAAGCGAGAATTTCTGAAAAAGACTTGAAGTTAATGTTAAGAGAAATTAAACTTGCTCTTTTAGAAGCAGATGTTAACTACAAAGTCGTTAAAGAATTTGTTGCTAGTATAGAAGAAAAAGCTTTGGGTGAAGATGTAATGAAATCTTTAACACCAGGGCAACAAGTAGTAAAGATTGTAAGAGATGAACTTGTAACATTACTTGGTAGTACAGAATCAAAACTAAACTTTTCTTCTAATCCACCTACAATAATAATGTTAGTTGGTTTACAAGGTAGTGGTAAAACCACTCTTGCTGGAAAGCTTAGTAATTATTTAAGAAAACAAAATAAGAAACCTATGATGGTAGCATGTGATGTTTATAGACCAGCAGCCATAAAGCAGTTAAAAACTTTGGGAGCTAGTTTAAATGTAGATGTTTATAGCGAAGATGACAACAAAAATGTAGTAGAAATTGCTAAAAACGGTATTAAAAAAGCTGAATCAAAATTATGCGATGTAGTTATAATAGATACAGCTGGTAGAATTCAAATAGATACTGAACTTATGGCAGAGTTAGTTGAATTAAAAAAAGCTATTAAGCCACATGAAATTATGTTAGTAGTAGATAGTATGACTGGTCAAGAAGCAGTAAATGTTGCTCAAAGTTTTAATGATCAAGTTGGAATAGATTCTATTACAATGTCAAAGCTTGATTCTGATACTCGTGGTGGTGCAGCTTTATCAGTTAAGAGTATTACTAAAAAGCCAATAAAATTTGCTTCAGTTGGTGAAAAATTAAATGAATTAGAACCTTTTTATCCAGATAGAGTAGCTTCACGTATCTTAGGTATGGGAGATGTACTTTCTATTATAGATAAAGCTGAAGAAGCTTATTCTGAAGAACAAGCAATAGAGCTTGAAAAGAAATTAAGAAAACAAGAATTTACATTAGATGATTACTTAGACCAAATGAAAAAAATTAAGAAAATGGGATCATTCAAACAAATTTTGATGATGCTTCCAGGAATTCCAAAAGAGTTAAGAGATGCTGAAATCGATGAGTCAAAAGTTGATAGAATTAACGCTATAGTAACTTCAATGACTAAGGAAGAAAGAAGAAATCCTAAAATTCTTAATGCTTCAAGAAGAATAAGAATTGCTAAAGGTAGTGGAAATAAAGTTGAAGATATAAATCGTTTCATGGAACAATTTAGTAGTATGCAAAAAATGATGAAACAGATGATGAGTAAAAAAGGCATGGGAAAATTTAAAATGCCAAATAACATGAAATTTTAATAGTATATAGCATTATTTTAATGTGAATATAAATTTTAGTTGTAAGGAGGTGACTTATATACTATGGTAAAAATAAGATTAAGAAGAGATGGTGCTAAAAAAGCTCCATACTATACAATTGTTGTTGCTGATTCAAGATATCCATCTGATGGTAGATTTATTGAAAAAGTAGGAACATATAATCCTATGGTAGAACCAGCCGAATTAAAACTTGATAACGAAAAAGTTGCAGAATGGATAAAGAAAGGTGCAAAACCTACTGACACTGTTGCAGCTTTAATAAAAAAATCAGGTATAGAGGCTTAAGGGGGTAGACACGCATGTATAAAGATTTATTAGAGTATATTGCAAAGAATCTTGTACAAAATCCAGACCAAATTTCAATAGAAGAAACTGAAAATGAATCTAAAAAAATATTGAAACTTAAGGTCGCAAAAGAAGATATGGGTAGAATAATTGGAAAGGACGGAAGAATAATCCGTGCTATAAGAGAAATTATTTTATCATATGGAATGAAAGAAAAAATAAAAGTATCTGTAGAAGTTGAGGAACAAAAATAGTTTATGAGATTTTTAAAGATAGGACAAATTGTAAATGTTCATGGTATAAAAGGCGAGGTTAAAGTTTATCCATATACTGATGATATAGTAAATTTATCTAAGAAAAAATATGTATATTTAGATGAAAGTATTGAATCTAAAATAAATATAAATTTATGTAGAATTCAAAAAAATATGCTTTTAGTTAAATTTGAAAAAATTGATACTGTTGAAGAAGCAGAAAAACTAAGAAATAAATATATATACGTTTTAAAAGAAGAGCTTGACTCTTTAGAGGAAGATAATTACTATGTTGATGATTTATTATCCATGCAAGTTGTAGATATTAAAAACAATAAAGCTATCGGAACTATCACTTACGTATTTAATACGGGAGCAAATGATATATATGAAGTTTTATTAGAAGATGGGAAAAAAGCTTACTTGCCAGCAATTAAACAGGTAGTTAAAAAAGTAGATATTGATGAAAAGAAAATGTATGTTGAACTTATGAAAGGATTAATATGATAAAATTTTGTGTTCTTTCAATTTTTCCTAATATGTTTAATGAGTTTAAATCAACTAGTATAATAAAAAGGGCAATTGAAGCTGAAAAAGCTGAGATTAATCTTATAAATATTAGAGATTTTACATTAGATAAACATAAAAGGGTAGACTTCCCGCCTTGTGGTGGTGGAGCAGGTATGGTTATGTCGGCAGAACCTTTAGGGAGAGCGATAGACCATGCAATAAGTTTAATTGATTCAGATATAGAAAAAATTAAGATTATTTATTTATCTCCAAGAGGAAAAGTTTTAAATTATTCTAAATCTAAAAGTTTAGCCGATGAAGACATGAATTATATTTTAATTTGTGGTCATTACGAAGGAATAGATGAAAGAATTATTGAGGAATATAATATTGAAGAAATTTCAATTGGTGATTATGTACTTACTGGAGGAGAACTTCCAGCTATGGTACTAATGGACTCTATAATAAGGCTTATTCCAGGTGTTATTGATGAAGAATCTTTGTTAGAAGAATCACATACAAATAATCTTTTAGAATATCCACAATATACAAAACCAGTTTGTTATAAAGGAAGAAAAGTACCAGAGGTACTACTTTCAGGAAATCATGAAAAGGTTAATCAATTTAGAAAATTAGAGTCAATAAAAGTTACTTATAAAAATAGACCTGAGCTAATATATGATGCACTAGATAAAAAATTAATATCTAGAAATGAAATTGAAAAAGTAATAAATTTAAAAGGAGGCGAAAATAATGGACATAATTAAAGCTATAGAAAAAGAATATATAAAAGAAGAAAAACCAGTTTATAACATTGGTGATACAGTAAATGTACACGTAAAAATTAAAGAAGGAAACAGAGAAAGAATCCAAGTATTCACAGGTACTGTTATAAAAGAACAAAATTCTGGTCTTAACAAAACTTTCACAGTAAGAAAAATTTCTAACGGAATTGGTGTTGAAAGAACTTTCCCAGTAAATTCTCCAAAAATAGAAAAAGTAGAAGTTACTAGAGAAGGTAAAGTTAGACGTGCTAAATTATACTACTTAAGAGATAGAGTAGGTAAAGCTGCTAAGACTAAAGAAAAATAGTATTTTTCGAGTTTAGATATTTAATATCTGAACTCTTTTTTTATTATTTTTTATAAAATGTTGCAATATTTTTCTTTTTAATATAAAATCTATATGAGGTTGAGTATTATGAGTAAAGTAAAACAAAAGAAAAATTATAAAAGAAAATCTGTTATATCACAGACACTTATTATTTTAATAGGAATATTTATATTTTTATTACTAGTATTTTTACTTGTAAAGGCAAAAATTATTTCTAATAATAATGTACAAGATGAAAGTGTTCAAAATGAGACAAATCAAAATGATGGATCATCAGAAGTACTAGGAATAAAAAATACAGTTACTGTTTCATCATATGTTTTTAATGAACAAAATCAAATGGAAACTGCAGGATACTTTACTAATTTAACAGGTTCAAGTCAAAAACAAAAGTATGTAAGTTTAGTTTTGGAAGAAGATAAAATATTATCTTTTAAAGGAACAACATTAAATAAATTTGTTATATCAACTTATGATGGTGAAACTTTTGAAACATTTACTGGAACTTATAGCGAAGATGGACAAAATTTAGTGCTTAATTTTTTAACAACTACTTATAATAATTATGAGATACCAAGCACTATAAAAATATATGTAGATGGAAATTATGCTATATTAGATGGAAATAAATTAATGATAGATAATCGAATTGCATCAGTTTATAGCAATGATACATTATCATCATTACCTTCAATTTTTGGAGACAATACAATTAATTTTGCATCTTTATTAATTGTAAGAGATAACTTATCTGAATTTGGAGTAGCAAATCAAAATAAATTTATGATTACTGGTTATAATGAAAATACATGGGATTATTATTTTGGTGAAGCTTATGAAAATCAAGGAACTTTAAACTTAAAGATGAAAGGTTATGGTTATAATACTATAAATGATATTATGCCAAAAGAGGCTACATTAAAAGTTACTAGCGAAGGAATTATGGTAGATTCTAATTTATTAAAATAATTATGGAGGAAGAAATGCAGGAGTTCGATAGTTTAGAAAAAGTAAAAGAATTATTTAAAAGTGTGGGATGTGAAGGAAAAGAAAATTGTTATTTTGTAACATATAAAGATTTTCAAAAATCTTCAGGAATGGTTAATGGAATGGAATATCCTTATTATGGATTATTAATTAATCAAACAGAAGATGGTTTGGGTGTATTTTTCTTAAATCAAGAAAAGTTTTCACTTCAGGTTTTAATTTCAAATTTAAAGATAATAAAAGATTCATACTTTTTTATAAAGAATGATGATATTGATAAAATTGAAGTTAAAAATTTTGCAATATTTAATACTAAAACAAAAAGGATTACAATTAAATTAAAAGACAGAAAAGTGCACAGACTATATGCTTATGTTAGTGAAAAAACAATTCCTTATCATGAAGAAAACTTTGCTAAATTTTTAAATAAATATGCTAAATAATAAAAACAAAATGGGTACAGCATCTATATGGTGATGTACTTGATTTTTTTAATTAATTTAGTAGGTAAATATGAATAATAAAAAAGGAATAAGTTTAATAGTACTAGTAATAACAATTGTTGTAGTAATTATATTAGCTGCAGCAGTAATATTGTCCTTATCTGGAAATAACCCAATTAATAATGCAAGAATAGCTAATTTAGATCAAACAAAAGATGGAATTGAATCATCAATTTTAGCTTATACTGGAAAGGCAGAGTCGCAAACTCTAGGATATTATACAGTAACAGAGTTAATAACAGGAAATAGATCTGAGACAGAAAGCTACGGTATAATCGGCGATGAAAAGACAACAAACAAAGATGGAGAAGAAATTTATAATATAGATAAAACTAAATTTGAAAGTAAAATAGATACTTTACCATCAACACCAACATCAAATGGTGAGTGGTACGTAGATGGAAATGGTAAGGTTTATCTAGTATATGATAAAAAAGAAAGCATGCCAAAGTGGATGTTAAATAAGTCAGATAACATAGATGATACTTTTTTAAATAAATTTGTTGTAATAACAGGTGAAAATTTAAGTAAGGTATCAGCAAAAGAAGTTGCAAATAACGCTTCAACATATTATGGGGCTACAGTAACAAATTATGCTGCAAATGGCGTAGATTCTTGGAAAGTATTTCACTCAGATGGAACAAATATATATTTAATAACTACAAACTTTTTAGAAGTTTCACAAATACCTGCAACTAAAAAAGGAAATACATTTTCAATTGGAAGTTGTCCACGTTCAACAAACTTTTATCCAGCAATAAATGATTCTACTTATAGTAGTGGAACAGGAAGCATCGCTAGTGACAATAGTGCCAGAAAATGGCTATCCTTTTTAAATACTCAAAATAGTTCATATACAAATATGAGAACTGTAGCATATTTACTTGATACTAGTGTGTGGAATGTATATGCTGCAGATAAAGCGGAATATGCAATTGGTGCTCCAACAATAGAAATGTTTTTTGATTCATATAATAAAAAGTATAATAAAAATTATAAATCAATGGTAGGTAACTCTTATGGATATAGAGTAAGCAAAGATGGAGATTCTAACTATGCTGATTACCAAGATGGAATATTAGACGTAAATGATAAATTATATGTATTACCAAAAAGCTCTGAGAGTGGTGCAAACGGAATGTGTATTGCGTCCCCTTCAGTTGCTTATAATGACTGCATAATGTTTGCAGATGTTCATGGAAATGTTGGATACTATGGATATTATGATTCACACAATTATGGAATTAGACCAATAGTTTGTTTAAATTCTAATGTTACATTAAAGATGAATGATGATGGAAGTGTAACTTTAAAATAGTAAATATTAATTTTTAAAATAAAAAGAGGTAAATGATGTTTGTAAAAACGTCATTTATCTTTTTTATTTTTATTAATCTATTTGAATTTACAAAAATAAATGTTATAATATAAAGAAATAGGAAGTGATTTTATGAAAAAAGTAGTATTTGCTACAGGAAACCAAAGTAAGTCTAAGAGATTTTCTGAAGGATTGTTAAAAAAAGATATAGAAGTACTTTCATTAAAAGATTTACAAATTACTTTAGATGTTGAAGAAAATGGCGAAAATGCTATAGAAAATGCAAGAATCAAAGCTAGAGCATGTTATCAAAAAACACATATGCCTACTATAGGGATGGATGATAACTTGTATTTAGAAAATGTGCCAGATGATATGCAACCAGGAATGTTTGTTAGAAGAGTTAATGGAAAAACTTTGAATGATGATGAAATGATTGAGCATTATGTAGGATTAGTAAAACAATATGGAAAGAATGGCATTCTTAATAGTAAATGGATATATGGTATGGTTGTAATTGATGAAAATGGCAATGAAAGTACATATTCTTGGTCTAAAGGAAACTTTTATATGACAGATATTGTATCTGATAAAATTAATCCAGGATATCCGCTAAATTCTATTTCTAAATATAAAGCAGTGGATAAATACTTTACTGATGAGTTGACAGAAGAAGAAAAAGAATTAATAAATGTTAGTGAAGATGATGTCGTTGAATTTATAGCTGATAATGCTTAAAAAGTGAGGAAATTAATGGATATTGATTTATATAATGATGAAGAAATAATTTTTAAGGGAAAAGCAAATGTTGAAAAAGTAGATAAAAAAATAAAAGAGTATTTTATTTTTTTAGTTGTATTAATTGCATCTTTAGTAGCAATGTTTTATATTTTTGTTCATAATAAGAATTTTAATGTTATATTAATTACAAATATATTAATTGGAATGCTAGTAGTGATTATATGGAGCATATTTCATAATTATTCTTTGATGAAAAAAAATAAAGGGGCTCAGTATTTAATTACTGATAGAAGAATCATAGTAAAATACATGAATTGCGATGCAATAGAAAAAAATATAGCAGATATTTCGTATGTAGGGGTTTCAAGAGAAAAAAATAATTTTGGAAATATGATGTTTACTTTTAAAGAGGATAATATAAGTGAATCAATAAAGGGAAGCATAGAGTTTTGGGAAATTGAAGGTCCTAGAGCAATAGTGAAAGAAATTCTAAAAATAGTTCCTAGTATTACAACATATGATGAAAAATCTATGAATATTTAAAAATAAAATTTGCTATAAACGAGAGGAGAGTAGGATTTATGCTAGGTGATATATTACTAGGAATTGTGTCCTTATGTACATTAATTTCTTATTTACCACAAGCTATTAAATTAATTTTATTAAAAAAATCAGATGAGATAAGTTTATATTCTTGGATATTATGGGTTGTAAGTAGCTTTTCGTATACATTATATGCTTATTTATGCTCAGATGAATTTATGTTAAGATTTGAAACTTCATTAGAATTTTTATCTTGTTTACTTATATTGGTATTAACACTAATTTATAGAAAAAATACTAAAAAAATAGAAAAGGCGGAATAAAATGAATGATATTTGGAATCCATGGCATGGATGTCATAAATATAGTGAAGGTTGTGAACATTGCTATATGTATTTTCTTGATTCAAAAAGAGAGAAAAATGGGAGTGAAATATATAAAGTAAAAAATAATTTTAATTTACCTTTAAAAAAGACTAGAAGTGGCGAATATAAAATTCCAAGTGGTGCCACAATAAGAGTATGTATGACTAGTGACTTTTTCCTTGAGGAAGCTGATGAGTGGCGAGAAGAAGTTTGGAATATGATAAAATTAAGAAAAGACGTTAACTTTTGGTTGCAAACTAAAAGAGCAAATAGAGTTAAAGATAATTTACCAGAAGACTGGGGAGATGGTCTTGAGAATGTGTTCATGGTTTTTACCGCTGAAAATCAGAAAAGAGCAGATGAGAGATTGCCGATTTTGTTAGATTTACCTTTTAAACATAAAGGAATAATGTGTGCTCCGATGATTGGAGAAATTACACTAGATAGCTATTTAAAGACAGGACAATTTGAGGTTGTATTAGTAGATGGGGAAAATTATGATGGAAACAGACCACTTTTTTATGATTGGGTGAAAAAGCTATATGATGAATGTATTAAATATAATGTGGAATTTAGATTTATTGGAACTGGTAATGTTTTTATAAAAGATGGTAAAACTTATCACATTCCAAAAGCTTATCAAAATGTTATGGCTCTTAAATCAAAGCTACAAAATCCATTAGTATATACTGATGTAAAGATTCAACCAAAATGCAAAAATTGTAAAAGAAGATTTAGTTGTAATGGATGTAGATGGTGTGGAAAATGCAGAAGTTCTTAAAAATTAAGGAGAATATATAAATGTATAAAAATATAGAAAAGAAAAAATTTTAGAATTAAAAAATTTAATGGATTATCAAGAAGGTCAAGTAATAAGTAAAACTTTAGTATAAAATCAACTTGTAAGTGTTATATTTTTTCCTTTTGATGAAGATGAAGAAATATCAACACATGCAGTAGGCGGGGATACTATGGTAACTGTACTAGAAGGAAAAGGAAAGTTTACAATTGGGTGAGAAGAATTTATCTTAGAAGAGGGAAAAACAATTATCATGCCTAAAGATATTCCTCATGCAGTATATGGTGAGGAAAGATTTAAGATGTTACTTGTTGTATCATTTTAGTTCTATATAAATATAAAAAATGATTTAAAATAGAGTAAGGTATTTAAAGAGAGTGTATCTTTAGTTGATGGAGCTGGCGAGTACTTAACAAAATTTGATAGTGATAATATATCAAAAGATTATGCTATAATAAGTACAAAAGATGTAAAAGGATATTTTACAGATATAAATGATAAAACTGATAATAAAAATAATTTATATTAAATTAATGCAAAATACAGTATATAACTTATATAAAGCAAGTGAGTAATTGAAAATCACTTGCTTTTATGTTAAAATATTTATGGTGAAAATGAAGAAAAAGGCATATTTAAAATCTTTTCCAGAAGATAAAATTATATATGTTGTTTTACTAGTAAAATGCTGATACTGATAGTGAGAAAGTGATAGAATATGGATTTGAAATATATAAATAATGGCAAATATATGGATGAAATAAAAAAATTATATCTAAAATCTTTTCCAGAAGAAGAAAGATTTTCTTTTGGAATACTAGAAGAATGTTCTAAAGAAAATAACTCTGATTTATATGGAATTATTGATAAGGATAAATTTGTTGGAATGTGTTATATTGTTAATTGTGATAATGCATACTATCTCATGTATTTAGCAGTAGAACCCAATTTGAGAAATAAAAGCTATGGTTCTAAAATATTAAATGATTTAAAAGAAAAATATAAATTATTGTTTTTGTCAATTGATGAACCCAATAATAGTATGAGTATTAGACGTAAAAATTTTTATTTAAGAAATGGTTTTTATGATATTAATAGATCTTATGAAGATACTGGTATTAATTATGAAATATTATGCACTGATGATAGATATGAGATAACTAATGATATTATGAAGATGAGATATACCAATATGACAAATAATTCTAAGATACTTAATGAAATATCAAATACATTTGATATTGATGCTGTAAATATAAAAATAAAAGAGTTAAAGTAGGAATGTAATATATGAGAATAGCAAATAAAATGATATCGATAAAATTGTTTAAATTATAAAGCATGTTGATGAGTATAGTAATGAATTTTGGTATGCACGCGAATTACAAAAAGCATTAGAGTACAGAGATTGGAGAAATTTTTTGAAGGTTTTAAATAAAGCAAAAGAATTATTTAGTAAAAGTAATAAAAATTTAGACGATATAAAAAATATATTGAATTATAGATGTGATGAAAATAAATATGAAGAATCAATATTACAAACAAAAGATGATCCTTATATTACTTTATTTAACTTTTCTTTTGATACTGAAAATGGGAACAATATTTATTTAAATAGTTATCCCAACAATGAAGTTATCGAATTAAAATATGATTTATAAAGAAAGTGAAAATTTATGGATATGTAACAAAAAAGAAAGATTAGTGCAGAAAAGAAAAATAACAATTATGAAGAAAAATTAACTAAAGAGGGAATTAACTAGTAAGTGAGGAGTTATGAAAAAATACACTTGAATACTTGAGAATAAAAGGAATTTTTACTAAATGCTTTTTACATTTTGGGACATTTTTTAATAAATTTTAATTTAAATTGATAAGTGTATGAATTATGAAAAACTAAAGGAAAGGAGAGTATTGATGGAAGACAATAAATTAATTATATATAAAAATAGTGAAGGAAACATCTAGTAGATGTTATTTATAAAGATGAAACTTTATGGTTGTCGAAAAAAGGAATGTCAAAGGTTTTTGAATGTTTCACAGATAATATAAGTTTACACTTGAAACATATATTTGAATATAAAGAGTTAGATAAAAAATCAGTTACCGAGAAATGCTCGTTAACTGCCGATGATGGAAAAAACTATAATACAACTATTATTTAAATATAGATGAAACAAATAAATAGTAAGTTGAAGGGAAGATGTTATATGAATAATAAAGAATATTTAGGAAAGATACTGGATATTGAAATTGATAGAGAATTTGGAAGTAAACATCCTAAACATGGTTTTATTTATCCAGTTAATTATGGTTATATTCCTAATACTATTAGTGGTGATGGAGAAGAATTAGATTGTTATTTATTAGGAGTTTTTGAACCAGTAAAGACCTTTAAGGGAAAATGTATAGCTATAGTTCATAGAACAAATGATGATGATGATAAATTAATAATTGTTCCTGAAAATAAAGAATATTCAGATGATGCAATTAATGCTTTAGTAGAATTTCAAGAACAATATTTTGAACATATAATAATTAGATAAATTTATAAAAAAGGAAGTGATTTAAATGGATATGTATCAAAAAAGAAAGATTAGAGCCGAAAAGAAAAATAATACTCAAGAAGAAAAATCAACTAAAGTAGGAATTAACTGGTAAAGAACGACTTATATAAACTCTCTTTAAAACCCTTATTTTATAAGGCTTTTAATTAAATTTCTTTTTACAATTTTTAATAAAAAATTAACAAAAATTATAAGGAAAATTGGGTAAGAACTACTTAAATAAACTTTTTTATAAGAAGGTGAATATTTTGAAGATAGAAGATTTAAGAAAAGATTATGATGAATTACAAGTTAAATATGGTGCTAAGGAATTAGATTCTATATATAATGGTGGATGTGAAAAAAATCCTGATATATGTTTTGTTTTTATGAATCCTACAGGAAAAAATATTGCCAGTGATAAATCTTGGAAAGGTAGAAAGTCGCCATGGTTAGGAACTAAAAACATATGGAAGTTGTTCTATAAAGTTGATTTATTAAGTGAAGAAACATTTAACAAAATTCAAGAAAAGAAACCAAAAGAATGGGATTATGAGTTTTGCAACTATGTTTACAAAGAAATTGAAAAAAATAAATTGTTCATTACTAATTTAGGTAAATGTACACAAATAGATGCAAGACCATTGCCTGATGAAGTGTTGAAAAAATATCTTGATTTATTATTCAAAGAAATAAACATAATTAAACCAAAAATAATTATTACTTTTGGAAACCAAGTTAGTTCTATTATTTTAAATAAAAAGATATCTGTATCTGAAAATAGAAAAAAATGTCACAAAATACAAATTAATAAAAACGAATATAAAGTTTATCCTGTTTATTATCCAGTAGGTAATGGCATATTTAATATTGATAAATCGATAGAAGATATAAAATGGATAATTGAAAATGAAATAAAAAAAGAAGAACAAAATCTTCTTTGTGAAATTTTATAGAAAGTTGTAATATTAAGATGACATATAAGGTAGCAGCGTATCTTCGTTTATCAAAAGAAGAATATAGTAATGAAAAAGAATCAAATAGCATAACTAATCAAAAATTAATTATAGATAATTATTTAAAAGAACATAGAGAATATAAATTAGTTGATTATTATATAGATGATGGTTATTCGGGTACTAATTTTGATAGACCAGAATTTCAAAGAATGTTAGAAGATATAAAAAATAAGAAAATAGATGTAATACTTATAAAAGATTTATCAAGACTTGGTAGAAATTATATTGAAACTGGTAATTTTGTAGAAGTGGTATTTCCTGCTATGGGAGTATCTGTAATTTCGGTAGATGAAAATTATGAAATTGATTCATCGGATTATTATAGTGATGATTATTTAGCATTGAAGAATTTATTTAATGATATGTACGCAAAAGATATATCAAAAAATGTTAATAAAAAATGACATATGGCTTACTCAAAATTTAATTGCATAATTGTTTGGCGTAGGAAGAAGCACAATAACAGAACATATTAATAATATATTAAATAGTGGTGAACTTGATGAAAACTTTAAAAAATATGATGTATTATTAACTCCAGTAGCACCAACAACAGCATTTGAGATTGGATCAAAATCAAATAACCCAATTGAAATGTATCTAACAGATATCTGTACAGTTTTAATAAACATCGCAAGTGTACCCGCAATCTCGATACCTTGCGGAGTAGATAAAAATGGAATGCCAGTAGGAATGCAATTAATAGGAGATAGATTCAGTGAAGCTAAACTATTAAATGCAGCTTACACATTTGAACAAAAAATACAATTTAAACAAAATCATAAACCAGAATTCAAAAAATAAAATGATTGGAGATAAAGATGAAAAAATTTGTAAAAATCCTTGTGATTTGTCTTATAATTGTAGCTATATTTATAGCTATTGATATAATTAATAATAAAGTTGAACAAAATAATATAAACAATAATATAATAGATGAAACTACAAATAACATAAATGAGAATTATATAAGTAATGTAGTAAATAAAAATAATAAAGTAACTGATAACAGTTCAATAATTGAATGCAAAGAAAAAGTCAAGCAAATAATGAGCAAAATGACTTTAGAAGAAAAAGTTGGACAAATGTTTTTAGCAATATATCCATCTTCAGGAGTAACAAATGAGATTGAAGATGGAAAACCCGGTGGCTATATTTTATTTGGAAGAGATTTTGATAATAAGACCAAAAGCCAAATAATTTCTGAGCTTGAAAACAATCAAAAAGCAAGCAAAATAAAAATGATATTAGGAGTAGATGAAGAAGGAGGAACAGTTGTAAGAGTAAGTTCCCATAAAGCATTTAGAAGCTCTAAGTTTTTATCACCACAGGAAATTTATAATAAAGGTGGAATAGATGCAGTATTGCAAGACTCAGAAGAAAAATCAGGATTGCTAAAAAGTCTTGGAATTAATATGAATTTAGCACCAGTTGCAGATATTACATCAAATACCAATGCATTCATTTATAAAAGAACTTTAGGACAAGATGTTCAAACAACAGCAAATTACATTGCAGAAATTGTAAAAAATATGAAACAGTCAAATATAATATCAGTACTTAAACACTTTCCTGGATATGGAGATAATGTTGATACACATACAGGAATAGCAATAGACGAAAGAACAATGGAAGAATTTGAACAAACAGATTTTATACCTTTTCAAAGTGGAATACAAAATGGAACTCCATGTATACTAGTAAATCATAATATAGTAAAATGCATGGATAGTACAATGCCAGCATCATTATCAAAAAATGTACATGAAATTTTAAGAAATAAATTAAACTTTACAGGAGTAGTTATTACAGATGACTTAGCAATGGATGCTGTAAAAAAATATGCAGAAAATAATGAAACAGCTGTGCAAGCTGTATTAGCAGGAAATGACATGATAATATCATCAGACTTTTTAGCACAAAAGCAAGAAGTTTTAGATGCAATAAATGCGGGAAAAATAGATATAGAATTGATAGATAATGCAGTAGAAAGAATACTATCAATGAAATATGCTTATGGAATAATAAGTGATTAATAATAGGAGAAAAAATAATGGCAAACCAGGATTATGAAGATATACAAGTTCATGATAATGGTAATATAAACATAATATTTAAATATCAAGATGAATTTATTGAAGCAATTGACTTTATTAAAAAGAGAAAAATATGATATAATGTTAAAGAATGTTGTATAAATTAAGCAAAGGAGTGAATAAATTGGCTAATAAAAAAGATATAAATGAAAATATAAATGAGTCAGATAAGGTGTTTAGAAAAGTCGTACTATCATGGTATATACCACCTTATGGAAAATCCTATTAAATCCCTTATAAATAAAGAAAAAGATATTTAATGCTTTTTACATTTTATCGCTTCTTTTTAGAAAAAAATATTAAAAAGTTGAGGTAATGGGGACATAAGGAAAACTTTAATATAATTAATATAAATGGAGGTAGTGATGAAGATAATTGAAAATAAATATTCTAACAATACTTTTGAAAATATAAAACATATTGATGATTATGGAAATGAATATTGGTATGCACGTGAATTACAAAAAGTATTGGAATACAAGGATTGGAGAAATTTTCAAAAAGTAATAGATAAAGCAGTTTTATCAGCGAATAATAGTGTTTCAAATGAAGAAGATTGGGTTGTTGAAGTCAACAAGCCAATAAAAACTGGTAAAGGTAAAGAAGAATTTATTAAAGACTATAAACTTTCAAGATATATATGTTATTTAATAGTGCAAAATGCTGATCCAAGCAAAGAAGTTGTTGCTTTAGGACAAACATATTTTGCTATTCAAACAAGAAAACAAGAAATAACAGAACAAGAATATGATTCTTTATCAGATGATGAAAAAAGATTTTATCAAAGAAAATTAACAAAGCAAGGTAATTATACGTTACAAAAAGTTGCTTCATCTGCTGGTGTTAAAAATATGGCTGAATTTCATAATGCAGGATATAAAGGATTATATAATGGAGAAACTGCTGATGATATTTTTAAAAGAAAAAAATTAAGATATAGAGAAGATATTTTAGATAATATGAATGAAGATGAGTTGGTTGCTAATTTATTTAGAATAAATCAAACTAAGCAAAAACTTTTAAAAGATAATGTACAAGGTGAAAAAGAAGCGAAAGACGTACATTATGAGGTTGGTAAAAAAGTTAGAAAAGCAATTGCAGATATTGGTGGGATGATGCCTGAAGAAATGCCAACACCTAAAAAGAGTTTAAAGGAACTTGAAAGAGAAAAGAAAAAATTAGAAAATAGGCAACTTGAGGGAATAAAAATATAAAAAAGTAGGTAAGTTTATGAAGATAAAGAAAATACACATTGATAATATTTTAAGTTATGATAAAGAAACAATTAATTTAAATAATGACTTAAATATTATTGTTGGTGCAAATGGTTCGGGAAAGTCAAATCTGATGAATATAATTATATATATATTAAAAAGATTTTGTTTCAGAAATTATGAAATATCTAATGTTAATGGAATTGAAAGAGTTGGTATAAAAAGATATTCTATTCAACAGAAAAATCCCTTATATGGATTATCAGAAGATTATTTTTTACAGAAACATAAATTAAAGGAACAAGAAAAAAGTTTAATTGATTTAACGATATCATTTGAAGATAATGATTTACAAAATTTAATTGAAATTAAAAATAAAAAAGAAATAATCTGCGAGTTTTTAGATAAGTCTATAGACAATTTTCGTTCAATGGATGATATATATGCGGTTGATAAAAATCAAGTAAAAAATTTTTTTGAAGTAAATGAATATGATTTATCAATAGGAAGGGATTTGTGTTTGCAGATTCGTGAAACGGATAATGGTTGGAAAATAGAAAATAACGACGAAAAATATTATATTTATATGAAATATTTTAGTTTAATATTAGATATTTTAAATCTTCTTAATATTAATCATAAAATAAAAAATCCATTTGTATTTTTTGAAGCATATAGAAATAATTCAAGTGAAACAACGAAAGTAGGAATTACAGAATTTGATAATCATGGTTATACAAATTTACAATCATGGCAAAATCTTTTATCATTAAATTATTCAATTGGAACTAATAGCACATATATAATGTTAGCAACAAAGAAATATGGTAAGTTGATGAGAAATGCAATTGAAAAATCAAATGGATTGCAAGAATTTTATAGTTCAAGTGATTACATAAGACTTAAAAGTTTTTTTAAAAAATTTGAATATGATATAAATTTAAAATGTATATCTCCGGAAAATAATATATATCAATTTTATTTATTGAAAGATGGATTAGAAATTGAAATTGATACTATTAGTAGTGGTGAAAGAGAAATAATTAATTTTATTTTTGGGTTATTTTTAGAAGAATTAAATGATGGGATTGTTATTATAGATGAGCCTGAATTACATCTTCATCCGAATTGGCAAAAAAAATTAATACAAATATTAAAGGAAGAAACAGGAAACAAAAATATTCAAATTTTATTTGTAACACATTCTTCAAGTTTTATATCTTATAATATATTAAATAACATATATAGAATTTATAAAGAAAATGGATTTAGTAAATGTATTAGAATTAGTGATTTATTACAAGATGATGATAATGATTTTAGAAAAAATTTAAGTGTTATTAACGCTACCAATAATGAAAAAATATTTTTCTCAAGCAATGTTATTTTAGTAGAAGGTATAACTGATGAGATATTATTTAAAAAAATATATGAATCCGAAATTGGAAAAATTCCAGATGGATTAGAATTTGTTGGCATATGTGGTAAGAAGAATTTAAATAATTTTAAGAATGTACTAGATAAATTACAAATTCGTTATTTTTATATAGGAGATTTTGATAATATTTATGATTTTGAAGAATTAAGCTATTTGTTTGAAATCGATGTAAAAAAACAAAAAGAGGACTTGAAAAAGAAAAAAAATCAGACTTATGCTGTATTAGATTTGTTAGATTCAATAGATAAATTTATTAAAAATAATAATAAAGAAAACTTTGATAAACTAAAAAATAATTATAATTTATATAATGAAAGGTTTGTTAAAATTAAGTCTAATATTTCAAAGGAAGAACAAAAAATAATAGATGATTTTATAAAAAATAAATATAATGAAAATTTTTATATTTTAAGATTAGGAGAAATTGAAAACTATTTAGGAATAGGAAATTCTAATAAAGCGTTAGGATTTAAAAAAGTAATATCATTTTTGAGCGACAGCGATGCATATGAAGATTTTAAGAAAATAAATAGTTTTCAAGAATTAAAATCAATAATAGAAAATATAAATTCAAAAATAATTGGAAGTGAATAAATGAAATTATTTAATGCGGGTGCATATCTTCGCTTATCAAAAGAAGAATATAATAATGAAAAAGAATCTAATAGTATAACTAATCAAAGACAAATTATAGATAATTATGTAAAAGAACATAAAGAATATAAATTAGTTGATTATTATGTAGATGATGGATATTCAGGAACTAATTTTGATAGACCAGAATTTCAAAGAATGTTAGAAGATATCAAAAATAAGAAAATAGATGTAATAATTATAAAAGATTTATCAAGACTTGGTAGGAATTATATTGAAACTGGTAATTTTGTAGAAGTAGTATTTCCAGCTATGGGAGTATCTGTAATTTCAGTAGATGAAAATTATGAAATGGATTCATTAGATTACTATGGCAGTGATTATGTTCCATTAAAGAATTTGTTTAATGATATGTATGCAAAAGATATATCAAAAAAAGTAAGAAGTTCTCTAATTGTGAAGAAACAAAATGGTGAATTTATTGGAAAATTAGCTCCTTACGGATATATAAAAGATCCAAAAGATAAACATAAATTTTTAATTGACAAAAATGTATCACATATAATTAGAAAAATATTTGATATGATACTTGATGGTAAAAGTAGAAGAGAAGTTGCTGACTTTTTAAATGATAA
>CAJLBR010000020.1 GCA_905204915.1 uncultured Clostridium sp. | reverse complement strand
AAGTTATTGGGATGCGAGAGTAAGTGGAAAAGTAAATTTTGTCTATAGTGGTGGAGATACCATATTTGAAGGAAAGTTAACAGACTCTAATGGGAAGTGTTACATAGATTGTTCAACATATATATTATTATACCTATTAGGAATTGATTATATACATTCTCCTTATCATAAAGTATCTGGTCAAGTAAATCAAATTATAGATGCATCAACTATTATTCCAAGAACTGATTATAGTTATAATTTTTCGTCTCTTGTAAACCAATCTGCAAGTAATTTCTCAAATGGGAAAATTAGATATGCTGCAGACTTGGCAGAATATTTTTATTGTTTAGGCACATTGATTGATGTAACAGAAGTTATGCCTGGAGATTTAACTTTTCATGCAGCTAAAAACAAAGATGGGACTTATCATATAAATAATAGATTTAAAAATATTTCTCATGTAGGAATAGTTGCAGAAGAAAGTTATATGCAAAGAGATTCTAACGGAAAAGTTACTTATTTTGAATATTATAATGTAACGAGCTATGAAGGAGTTTGCATTAGAACTAAATCAACTTCAAGAAGTGATATTGTTTTCTGTTGTAGACCCGATTACAGACCGAGAGAGCCAATTTCAGAGATTTCAAGCATAAACTTAATATCTAATTCATATAGAAGTGGAGATGTTGGAGAAACTGTTTTAAACGGTGTTACATTTAATGTGTTTGAAACAGGTCAAATTACAACAACAGGAACTCCAACTGTTGAAACGACTTTTTACATTACAAATAAGTCCTATCCAATTTCTCTTAAGAAAGGAAAGTATTCTTTAACTGGATGTCCATTACGAGCAGATGTTACAACTGGAACAACATGGGGATTAGCAATAAGAAAAGCAAGTGATGAAACTTTATTAGGTTGGGACTTAGGTAACGGTGTAGAATTTGAAATTACGAATAATTTTGAAAGTGTTTATATTTATATCTATATATCTCCGACAAAAGATAGTACAGGATATATTTGGAATCCTAAGTTATTAAGGATAGAATAGAGGTGAAAAAATGCCTAATGAAATTTATGTATCAAGAAGAAAACAATATATAAAAGATTCTGTAAATGATTTAAAATTAAGTAGTAATAATAATGATTTGTTTTTAATAGACGATTTAGGTAATAAAATAGGAAAGGGAGTATCTCTTCCTATTATGTCTAAAAAATCTATTATTGATAAAATAAAAGATGATTTTGAATATATTAATGTGTTAAATTATGGAGTAAAAAATGATGGAGAGACAGATAATTCTGGAATTTTATTAAAATTAATCAATAATGGATATAAAAATTTATATTTCCCAAACGGAATATATAAATTCACTTTAAGTATAAATAAATCAGGAATATCTTTTAGAGGGCAGAGCATTGCGAATACAATTTTTGTTCCTTCGAGTAATACTTTTTGTTTAGAATTAAATTCAGTAAATGGAAATATAAATAATAACTTATTTTCAAATTTTACATTAAGAAATAATTCAAATTTTTCTTCAGTTAATGCAATTTCTTTTATTGGAGAAAAAGAAAATGATAGACATGCATTTAATAACATCATTATAAAAAATGGATTTAAATATGGAATAAACATGGAAGGTAGATGTATTTGGTCTATATTTGAAAATTTTTGGATAGAAAATTGCTATAGTGGATTAAATATAAATGGGAACGGAGCAAAAAATTTATTAACATTTAATAATATATACATAAGAAACTCACAAACTAATGCTATTTTTCTTGATGGAGGGAATGCTGAAACATTTAAAACAATATCTTTTAATAATTGTAATTTTGAAAATAATTGTAGAAATATAGATATCTCAATACAATATGCTGTGAAATTGCTTAATTTTGATGAAGTATCTTTCAATAACTGTTACATTGAAAATAATTCAAATAAAACATCTCAAACATATGCGATTTATTGCGGTGGTACTTATAATAGATGTTTAAATATTGTGAATTCATTAATATGGGGGCAAGAATATGGCATATGCATTGAAGGAACAATTATGTCAGGGACAATCTCTGGTAATAGAATTATTAATACTAATGAAGACATTATTATCGGAACAGAAACAAATGCAGGAGGCGGACACGAAGAGTCTGCTTTTTCTTTACTTGGGAATACCTTATCTCACCCTTTAAAAAAGAATCAAGATATAAATATGAATAATAGCGTAACAACTTTAAATCCTTTATCTTTAGCATATAGACATGCAAATAACAACCCAACTCCAGACGTTAGAAATTGCAATGTAATAATGAGTTGGACTAGTGAATCTATAACTAATTTTTTAAATGGAACAAATGGACAAGTCGTTATTGTTTATATATACGGAAATGCAAATAAAGTTTTTTCAAATAATACTTATATTCAACTAAGAGATAGTAGTGAGGTAACAATATCTAAAGGAGAATCTATCGGATTTATGTTTTTTAATGACAAATGGATAGAAATTTTTAGAAATACAAAATAAAGGAGGATATTAAGTGATAAAATTATTAAAGTATTTTAATGACAAATACGGACAAAGATATGGAAATTTAGATTATCCTAAAAATAATAAACAATTTTATAAAATATATCAAACAATCAAATCCTATGGAATATCAGATAATGATTTAATAGATTTACTTAAAAAAACAAATTTACCAATTCCAAAGACAATTGAAGAAAAAGAAATGTATGCAGATTGTCTTTATAATATTGACGATAGTGAAATATTAAAGCAAATTACAGAAAATGTTGACATATCTAAATTAATAAAAAATATTCTTTCTTTTAATGAAGATGGAGAACTTGTTGTTACAATAGGAGAAACCACTAAAACATTTGTGCCTAAAGAACAATCTATCAATGCAACTTACGATAGTGATTCTGAAAAAATAAAAATAAGTAAAGCTATAAATGAATAGAGGTGATTATATGCTAGATAAAAAATACAAAGCTATTTATTTAGATTTAATCTCAAGAAAAGAAAATGATTTAAAAATGGAGTTCTCTTTAAGTGATAATCAAACAAGTGATTTTTATATTAATATTACAAGAAATGGATTTAAGATTGATTTAACAAATTTTAAAACAACTTTATATATAAAAAATCCAAAGGGAGATGTGTTAAAGAAAGAGCTTACAAAATATGATAAAAACAATAACTTATATTACTGTAATTTAGAAGATAAATATAAAAATATTGAAGGAAAATATTCTTGTCAAATTATCATTGAAGACAAATCAACAACTGAAAAAGTCGTTCCTTTAAATACATTTTTATATGAGGTAAATAAAGATATTATGTCAGAAGGAACTACTCCAGATATTCCGAGTGGAAGTATTGAATTAGAATATAATCCAGATGAAGAAAAAATTATTATTACAGGTAAGATAGATTATGATAATAATTCTGAAAAAATAAAGGAAGTGATTTAATTGGCAGATGCAAAATCAATTGAGATAAATGGAATAGATATTAATATTAAAGATGCAAAAGCTCGTGAAGATATTGAAAAATTAGATACGCAATTTAAAGAAAATCAGATTAATCTAATTGAAGATGACACTTCTATGGAAGGAATATCAGATACTGTACATGATTCATTAGAAACAAATGATAAAACTATAATTGGAGGAATAAACGAAGTAAATGATAAAGTAAAAGATGTTGCGAAAAAAACTATTATAGAAGGAAATAAAATATATTTAGCAAAAAACGATGGAACTAAACTAGATGAAGGAACTGATTTACCTACTTCTAGTGGTTCTAGTGAAGCAGATGGTATAACTATAAAAGATACAGATAATAATTTTACTGCTACAAATGTAGAAGGAGCACTATCAGAGCTTTTTCAATATGCCAGTAATGGGAAAGGTTTGATTGCTACTGCTGTTACTGGCAAAGGTGTAGATGCGAGCAATTCAGATACATTTGCACAATTAGCAACTAAAATACAACAAATAAGTGGAAGTAGTATAGCAAGTGATACTGCATTAGGTAAAAAGATGTATTCATTTGCAGTAATTTCAGATATTCATTATGGTCGCAACGATTATAGTGTTCCTGAAGATACAAATAAAATGCTAGAAGGTTTAGAAAATTTAAATGTAGACTTTGTATGTGGTTGTGGTGATTTAGTTGTAGATACTCCAGATACTAGAATACCTGTTTTTAAAGCATTGTGGGATAGTAAATGTACTAAGATATTATATTCCTGTACAGGAAACCACGATGCCAAAGTTACTGAAAGTGTATGGCAACAAAATATAGGACATGGATTCAGATATTCTTTTGAGAAAAACGGGGATGCATTCTTGTTTATGAGTGTAGATAATGATGTAAATATAACAGGTACACCTTCTGATTTTTATGGTGAAAGTTTAAGTTGGTTAGCTACAAAAATGCAAGAATACAAGGGAAAAAGAATATTTTTATTTATGCATTATCCTTTATATGGATATAGTGGTTTAAAACCAGGACAAACTTATGGTTTTGCAAGTAATTCAACCGAATCATCTACTATAGCAGGGTATATGTCTAGTATAGAAAATTTAGTTATATTTAGTGGGCATTCTCATCAACCATTTAATGTGGAAAAATTAGACGCTAAATATAACAATATAAAGTTTTATAGTATTAATGCACACAATAGTGCAACTATAGGTATGCCAAGTATTGGTTTGCCTAGAAATTTAGATTTATCTTATATTACAGATACTGACCCAATAGAAGGTATGGTAGTTGATGTATATGAAAAAGGTGTTATTTTTAGGGGGTACGATTTCGTAAATAATGATTATATGGACGAATATACATATTATTTACAAATAGCAAATAATAATGCTATAAATATAGATGTAAGTGTAGAGCAAATATCCATAAATGAAAGTGCTTATACTGATTTTACAGTCAAACTTAATAGAGAAATAGAAAATGATGTGACTGTATATCTTGTTAATAGCAATGATTATATTAGCTTAGATAAATCTAGTCTAACATTTACTTCTAATAATTGGAGTACACCACAAACAGTTAGAGTTACTGCATCACACCAAGCTGAAAATTATGATACATTATTATCTAATATAACTTTAAGTTGTGAAGGAGCTAATAGCAAGAATATAACAGTTACAGTAAATAATATAGATGTACCTCCAGTAACTTATTATAGTATAAGTAAAACATTAACAGGTTGTACACTTTCAAATAGTGCTACACAAGTAGAAGAAAATACTTCTTATAGTGCTACGATTAATTTAAATGATAATTACCAATTACAAAGTTTAACTGTAACTATGGGCGACACCGATATTACAAGTACAGCAGTAAGTGGTACAAATATATCAATAGCTAATGTTACTGGTAATATAGTAATTACAGCTTTAGCTACATATGTCGAAGTTGAAGGAACAAATATATTACCTGTTTTTGCAAATTGGACAAATGATACAGTTGCTCCAAATGCAATAAGTAATAGTAATTCATTAAGTGCTACCTTTACATTTACAGCTAAAAGTCAAGGGATAAGATATGATATTCCTACAGATGTTATTTCTGCTAATCAAGGGAAGAAACTTATATTTAGAGCCGATGAAATAACTTTAAATGATGGAGTAACTAATGTAGGTATAGATTTAAAACATGCTACAGGTGATGTTGTATCAATGACAATTAATCCTAATATTGGTGAAATGACAATTAGTGATACAAAAGTCTATCAAATAAGAATTAGAGTAAAATCAAGTGTAACAGGATTACCTGCTACATTGAAAATAACTAATTTAAGAGCATGGATAAAATAGTTTAATTCGCAATTTAAAAATCCTATTTTAATAAAATTTAAACAATACAAGAGCAGAAATCAATCTGCTCTTTTTTAATATAAAAAATAAAGGAGGAAAATAAATGGGAAAAAATGTGAAAACAAGAAAAGGTGATGATGGATTTCATTATCCATATACAAGTCCAGATTTAGTCATAGATGGAAATGGAAAATCTGCAACTAAGAAATTCGATGAACTTAATTCGCAAATTAAAGATATTGCGAACTTATTTAGTACGGAACAAACTGAAACTCTCTTTAAAATAAAGTATAATGGGAAAGTTATTGCAACTATTCCAATAGGTAATAATCAAGTTACATCTTATACTGTTACTAATAATCTTACTTATTGTAATAATAATAATTCAAATACAGATGTTATAGAAGGTAATAGTTATATAGCAAATATAAGCCCTAATACAGGTTACAAATTGTCTAGTATAATTGTAAGTATGGGCGGAAAAGATATAACTTCTACTGCATATAGCAATGGTGTGATAAATATAAAATCTGTTACAGGTAATATAATTATAACTGCTACAGCAAATATAATTGTAACACCTTCTACAGAACCAGTTTTAATTTATAATTTTAATAATCAAATAGCAGGTAATGGACATGGAACAATAAATTTATCTGTTCCTAGTACTGAACATGAAGGAAATTACGCTATAAAATATGCAGATGATACTGGTGTGTTAAGCAATTTTGCTGATATATGCACATTATCTCCAACAGTAAATAATTCAGCAAGTTATACACATTTTAACAAAGACCAATTAATTCCTAAATATGCAACTAAACTTGTAGCTATAAAAAACAATGAAGTTAAAGCAGAGTTTACTATACCTGTTGCTAAAAGATTTATTAGTGGTAATTATGGACAACATTTATATAGTTTTGGAGCAATTTCAGATGTTCATATAGATACTAATACTGCTGAAAGTGATTTTAATACTGCTTTAGCATATCTTAATGCAAATGAAAATGTTGCGTTTACTTGTATAAGTGGAGATTTAACAAATGGTGGTACAGAGGCTCAATTTATAAAATATAAAAAAATAGTAGATGAAAAAAGTCCCAATACGCCTGTGTATGGAACAAATGGAAATCATGAATTTTACAATGCATCTTTTGTTAACATATGGAACACTTATGTACAAAATCCAAGAGATTATATATTTACACATGAAAATGAAGTATTTATATTCTTAGGTCAAAATACAAGTGGTTCTGCACAAAACGTATTTACAGAACAACAAAAAAGTTGGTTAGCAACAAATTTAGAAAAATATAAAAATTGTAGAGTTTTCTTATTTGAACACTATTTTATAAATGGAACTGGCAATGGAAATTATAACAGTTTATATCCAGTTAACGCTTTATCTTATAATCAAACTTATGGATTGTGGCTATTAAATTTATTAAAAAAATATACTAATGTGTTCTTGGTAACAGGTCATTCTCACTTAAAATTTATTACACAAGAATTAGATAGTAGAGTTACGATATGTAATAATGTAGATGGAACTGAAACAGGATATATGTTACATATTCCTTCTATAACTATTCCTAGAGATATTATAAATAATGGTTCTGCAATATCTGATTATCTTTATGCTCAATCAGAAGGTGTAGTTATAGATGTATATGAAAATTGTATATTATATCGAGGAAGAAACTTTGTAGATGAAAAATTCATTCCAATAGGTCAGTTTATATTACAAAAAGTCAAAGGAAATTTACCTTCTGCATCAACTTATACAGTTACAAATACATTATCACATTGCACTAATAGTAACTCTAGTATAAGCATAACAGAAGGAACAAGTTATCAATCAACTATAATTCCAATTAATGGTTATATTCTATCTAATGTTACAGTTACTATGGGTGGAATAGATGTTACAAGTACAGTAGTTAGTGGAAATAATATTAATATACCTAATGTTACTGGAAATATAGTTATAAATGCAAGTGCAACTACAAAACAAGTACCTTGCACAGCTATATCATTAAATAATAATACATTATCTTTTACAAACAAAACACCTCAAACACTTGTTGCAACACCGACACCAAGCAATACAACAGATGTAATAATTTGGTCTGTAAGTCCTAATGGAATATGTACTGTAAATAATGGAGTTGTAACACCTATTACAAATGGTGATTGTACAATAACTGTAACTTGTGGAAATGTAAATACAACTTGTAGTGTTAATGTAACAGGTTTACCTAATGTAGTAGATATAACATGGCAATCAGATGTAAAAATAGATAAGAATACAGGTACTGAATCCTCTAATGCAAGTTATTTTGCAAGTGATTATATACCATTTAATAGTGAACACACTTATACAATAAGTACTACAGAAACACCTCATGGAACTGATGGAAATATACAAATTTGTTATTATACAAAAGATAAAACATTTATAAAATGTAATGAAGAAAAAGCTATATATTTACATGATGGACTTCGTGTATTATCATCAACTATACCTGTAGTAGAAAATGCTACTTATATAAGACTTAGAGGTTACGGTACTGAGGCTAAAATACATAAAGCTGAAATTTCAATAACATATAGTTAAATCGTAATTTAAAAAGATTGTGAATCAATAAGTAACTTGATTTACTTCATTTAATAAAATACTTATTAGGATTAAACTTAAATATCAATAGAATCTTTAAATAAAAATAAAACCCCTAGATTTTTCTAGGGGTTCTTTTTAAATACAATTTCAATTTCATAACCTAATGCTTTTGAAAACTTTTCTAAGTCTTTAATATTAAAATTATTTCTTCTAAGCTTCGCAGAAACATTTGGCTGCGATGTATCTAATCTTTTAGCCAATTCAACTATATTTACTTTTTCATCTAACATTATTTTTCTTATTTGTGTTGAAATATCCATATTCCACCTCCTGTTTATATTATACACTAAAATTCTAAAAATATAAATATTTAATTAAAAATATATTTTTTTTGTTGAAAATATAACCAAAATGTTATATTATGTAAGTATAATTTAAATAAAGGAGGAATAAAAATGAACAAAGATAATGAAAAAATAATAAAACAAATAATGAATAGAATTGTTGATAATACTATAGAAAAAGATGATTTAGAAAAAATATTATATGATGTAGTAAGAAACTATGATATTGAATTAATAAATAAAAAAGGGAACAATACACAAGAAATTTTAGACGAATATAAACAAGACATGGAAACTTTAGACTATGCAAGTGGAACTATTAGAAACAGAATGTATACTTTAAAATATTTCTTAGATTATGTAAATAAAGAGATTCCTCAAATTACAGTAGTTGATTTAAAAGCTTATTTAAATTTTAAAAAGAAATCAGTAAAAACTTCAACTGTAAATGGATTAATTTCAGTAATAAAGTCATTTTTCAGTTGGTTAGTAGAAGAAGAATACATAGACAAAAATCCAACAAAGAAGTTAAGAAAAATAAAAGAACCTCAAAGGATTAGAGAACCTTTGTCTATAGAAGAAATGGAAAATTTACGAATGTGTTGTAAAACAGATAGAGAAAGAGCTTTAGTTGAATTTATGTTAGCAACAGGCATGAGAGTTTCTGAAATTCAAAAGACAAACATATTTGAATTAGATTTTTCTTCAAATAAATTAAAAACAATTGGAAAAGGAAATAAAGAAAGAGTTATATTATTTAATGACAAATGTAAATTATATCTAAAACAATATTTAGACAACAGAAAAGGTAAAAATGAAGCCTTGTTTATCTCTGAAAGAAAACCATACAGAAGACTTGGAGTTCGTGCAATTCAAAAGATATTAACAAATATATCTAAGAGAAAAACAATTCTTCCTATAATTTTCCCTCATAAGTTAAGACACACTTTTGCTACATCTTTATTCAATAGTGGAGCAGATATTGAAACTGTTCAATTCCTTTTAGGACATGAAAATATAGTCACAACTCAAATATATGCTAAAACATCTATGGATAAAGTTAATTATCAGTATAATAAATGTTTGGTTGTATAATTATTGTAAAACAGGGTAATATATTAATAGTTGTTCTATTTGTATATAGTCTCCTTTAGACTAACCCTTAGTTTCGACTAAGGGAATTTTTTTGGAATATTTTTCAGTACTTTTACATATAATCTATTAAAAGACAGTAAAAGGAGGGAAAATTTATGAATAAAAATAAAAAGTCATTTCAGATAAGTTTCAAGAATAATATGGAAGACACTCTTTTATATTCTTGGTTAGAAGAAAAATTTTCTGCATACGGGAATAAGAGTGCCTATATCAAATATGTTTTAAGAGAGAAAATGTATTCAGAGCTAAATCAAACTACGCAAGCAGTTGAAAGCAAAAGATAGTCCAAACCAAAATAAAGCTTCACCCATTGTTATATCACCTCGTTTTATTTTTTAGTATAGCCAAAAGGAGGTAAATTATACATGAAATCTTATACATTTTCAGAATATAAACAAATGATAGAAAATGAAAATATTAGTAAATATATTATTGTTGAAAAGTTTCTTAATAGCCTAAGTAAAGTAGAATATAAAAAAATTATTATTTTAATAGCTATATTTATGCATAAAGGATTTATTTCTTATGGAATAACAACTGAAGTTGAAATATCAAATGTAGCAAATCAAATACTCGATTTATTAATGATATTTGCACAATATGGTTGCATGTGCATGGGGATTAAAAGCATTATAGAAAATGCATTGCAAGGAGCAGACTTCCGTCAAGCTACAACAGCAGGAATCCAATACTTTTTGATATATATACTTTTAACATTTTACCCAAAATTATTTTCAATGATAAAAATGTAAAGGAGAGAAAGTTATGGAAGAAAAATTTATGCAAGTTATGGATAAATTAGATATTCTTTTACATCCGATAGAGAGTTTAAAAGAAACTGGATATGAGCTTTTAATTCTTATTGAAAAATTTTCATTTAATGTTTGCCTTGTTGCAGGATTTGTAGCACTATTATTGTATGTTTTTGGCTACGACAAAGGTAAAAAATGGGCATTTATGATTCCTTGCATATACTTAATTTTAAATATAATTGTTGGAGTTATTACAAATGCTTAGTATTCCTATATCTAAATATTTTGAAATAAAAAATCAGGAATATATTTATCTTAAGCTCATTCCTACAAAATCTATAAAAAACAATAAAACTCATGATATTTTAAGATTAGTCAATAAAATGTTTATAAGCCTAAATAAATTAATATGTATAGAAGATAAAAAATTAGTAATAAAAACGCAACTTAAAGCTAGCTATTATGTCTATATTACTAAAGAAAAAATTAATTTCTATTTCATTGTTCCAAAAATCTTTTATTCTAAATTTAAAGTAAAATTCAAAGAAGTTTGGAAGTCGGTAGAAATAGAAGAACTTGATAATATTCCACTAATAGAAAATGGAATTCAATATCAACTTATGTACAAGAAAAAAGATTTTTTCTCTACTAATGCAGATATGAGAAACAATGAGCTTCTTAATGCAAATATGACAATTATAGAACTTTTACAAAGTGATGAAGAAATTAGCATTCTATATAATTTTATTCCTACCTCTGAAAAGCAGCTAAACTATTTTAAAGCTTCTTGTCAAAAATTCATAAAAGAATATAAAGAAAGTTCTGTAAAATATACATCTAATAAACTCCTTAATATAGTAATAAAAATATTAGATTATAGTATTGATTTTATAAACTCTACATTAGATTTTATATTTGATATAAAACAATCTGAAAGAAAAGTTGTATTTGATAAGTTAAGTCAAAAGACACTTGATAAAAGCAATTCTGACATTTGTAAAACGCAAATACTAATAACTTCTAAGGGGGACTCTAAAAGTCGCTCTAAAACGATTACAGAGAGTCTCATAGGGACATATAGTGAAGTGAGTAACGATAATGAATTTGTTGGCAAGAGATTAAAAAAAGAAATAGACATCACTAAGCCAGTATTACCATATGTAAAAGTTCTTAATACTTCTATATATGAAGATGCTAATTTTGTGGCATTACCTGGGGATTCTATTATTAAACAATATAAAAACATTGAACACAATGATATATATGATAAAGCCATTCCAAATTCTTTGAAAACAGGAGATTTATTTATGGCGCATTCCTTAAAAGGAGAAGAAGTATATTATTCTACTGACAAAAACTTTAGTAGATTAGGAAGAGTTTTAATAGGAGGAATGGGTTCAGGTAAAACTAATAATATGACTCGTTTAGCAGAAAGTATAATACAAAAAGGGGATGGCTTAGTAGTTTTAGACATTATAAAAGACTGTGAATTAGCAGAAAATATTAAAGCAGTAACTCCAAAAGATAGATTGATAGAAATAGATTGTTCAGATGTTCATCAACTGCAAGGATTTTGTTTTAACGAACTTACCTGTAATAGTCCTGATAAATATAGAAAAATAGCGAAATGTATGGAAAAATCATCTCAACTTTATATGCTTTTAAATACTATAAATGCAGAAACAAAATTAACTCCACGAATGTTAAGATATTTTAATGCAGCATGTACAATATCTTTTTATAAAGACTCAAATTCAAGTTTTAAAGACATTATAAGAGTTTTAATGAGTCCTAATTCAAGAGAAGATTTACTACATGGTCTAAGTGGAAATGACAAGGTATTATTAGAAGATGAAATAAATGACTTAATGGAATTAGATAAAATAGATAAAAACGGAAATGTTGAAAATTATGATACAAAAATTGATGGAATTATAGATAGAATCAGTATATTAAAAACAAACTTATATACTAAATTAGCTTTTAATAAATCTGCTGCAAATAATATTAATTTTGTTAAAGCTCTTAATGAAAATAAAATTATATTAATAAAGGCTAGAGAAGAAGATTTTACAAATAGAAGTATAAGAGATTTAATTGCTACATTTTATCTTAGCAAAGTATGGTTAGCTAAACAAATTAGCTCCAAGACTAAAACTCATATATTTATTGATGAAATTAATTTATTTCCAACTGCTCAAATCATATTCCAAGACATTTTAACTGAATGTAGAAAATTCTCTTTTATTCCAACAATAAGCTTGCATTTTCTTAATCAATGTAATAAGAAGTGTAAAGAAGCAATATTAAGTAGTGGCATGAGTTTCATACTCATTGCAGGAGCAGATATAAGAAACTTTTTTGAACTTAAAGAATTATTTATCAAAGAAGGCTATACAGAGTCTGATTTCCTTAATTTGAAAAGATTTCATGCACTCTGTTTGGTTAAGAGTGATGAAAAAGTATATTCTGCATTTGTAGTTAAATTACCAAAATAAAAAGGAGAGAAATCTCCTTATTTTTCTGGAAAAATATATAATTTTATGTAAAGATTTTAAAAGACATAGATATCCTAAATTGCTATAAACTTGATATGACCGTTTCACGATTACTCTCGGTCGCTATCGCTCCCTATATAATCGTTACACATATCATAGCATATGATTTTTGTCTTTGAAAATATTCCAATTTTACAAAATTTTAACATATGATTTAAAGTATAAAATCTATTTAGGCAAATATAATATGAATATACACTTTTACCATACAGAATACGGAAATGAGCCTAGAAATTAATCTGGGTTTGTTTTATATATGTAAATAATTCCAAATATTAAATTGCTTTATGCAATTTTTTTATTGAAATACATGGGTAATTATGGTATTATTACATATATTGCTCCTACTTGCCAAAAAAAGAAAGATACACTTATGGAGCTTGCCACCTTTTATGGTGGCTTTTTTATTGTCTATTTTAGGATTTTAATATAGATATTTTATATAAAGGAGGTGGAAGTTTAAAGAAAGAAACAGTAATTTATTGTAATAAAATTAGAAAGGAAGATTTTTATGGAAAAATATTTTAATACTATAAGTATTTTTGCAGCCATATTAGGTGGATTCATAGGACAGCACTTAGGAGGTTGGGATATGTTATTAAGCACAATGCTAACTCTGGTTGTCTTAGACTATATAGCAGGTGTTTTAAAAGCTATATATAATAAAAAATTATCTAGCAAAATTGGATATAGGGGAATAATTAGAAAAGTATTCATATTTATAGTGATAGCTGTTGCATACGAAATACAAAAAGTAACTGCAAGTAATATTGCTATAAGAGAAATGGTTATAATGTTTTTTATTGCAAATGAATCTATAAGCTTATTAGAGAATGCAAGCGAATTCATTCCTATTCCTGATGCATTAAAAGATGTTTTAGAACAACTAAGAGATTCAACTGAAAATAAAGATAAATAACAATCAAACAAAATAAGTTGACAAATTTACATAAAAATAATTAAAGAAAGGTGATGTTAAATGTCAGTTAAAAAACCAACAATAGTTGAAAAATGGCAAAAGAAAAACAAATATGGTAGACCTGGAACATCATTAAATTATACAAAGGTTGCCATTCATTACACAGGTCAAGCAGATGTAAAAGGAAGTGCAACAGTCTCTTACTTTAACAATGTCGTTGCAAATGGAACTAAAGTAAATGGTAGATATATTTATGCATCTGCTCATTATGTAATAGACCTTGATGGTACTATATATCAATTAATACCAATTAATGAAATGTGTTATGCTACAAATAGTGCTAATTCATATGCGGTTGGAATTGAAGTTGCGACAACAGGTAAAGATAATCATTATACAGATGCAACTTATAGAAGTATGGTTCAATTATGTGCATGGCTATGTGATAGAAAAGGACTAAATTGTAAAAAGGATATAATAAGACATACAGATGTTGTTGGTAGAGCTTATAAGTTATGTCCAATATATATGGTTTTAAATCCTAAAAAATACGAACAGTTTAAATTAGACTGTTATAATTTAACAAAAGGAAAAATAAAAGTCAACGATATAGTAAATTGTACAAATGGGAAAGGTAAAGTAACTCAAGTTCCAAATACTACAACTACTAAAACTAAATACTTAAGAGTAATTAAGGAAATAAATATGCATAATGCTCCAAATTTCAATAAAGATTCTGTATGTGGAAAACTTGAAGTTGGAACAGTATTAACTATAGTAAAGAAAATAGAAAGAACTGGAACTGATATGTATCTTACTAAATCAGGAATTTATGTAACTGCATCAAGTAAATATATAGAAGTATTTGAAAGATAATTGTTTTATATTATAAAAAACTAAAGCAAAAGGGACGGGGTAACTCCCGTCCCTAATTTTTTTCTTATTGCGAAAGGAACACTCAAATGCCAATAAGAGTGTTCTATAATAAGTAATATTTTTGAGAACATTCACTCAAAGCAAAAATATTTCTATGCATATAGAATATCATAATTATAAAAATATGTCAATGTCATTTTTCTAATTCATATATATTTGATTCTGCTTTTTTATCTTTTTCTCCTCTAACACTAGGTTTAATCCATACTTTTTTACCGTTTTTATAAGTTCTCCAGAAACCTTTGACTTTCCAACTTTCAGTTCTTCTGATATAACTTCTTTTAATTGGATTATTATTCAAATTATTCGGAATAGTGATTACTTTAGTAGATAAAGTTATTTTTTTAGATTTATTCTTTGTTTTATTTTTTTTACTAGAAACATTAGAATATTTGTTTACTATTTTTCTTTCAACTTTTTGATAATATGTTACATCACTATTTGTGGCATAATAATTAATGCAAGCAATTTGAACCATAACCATTTCAGAGACTTCTTTAATTACCTGTTCCATTTCTTCTTTATTCTTTATAAAAATTTTATCATCAACATTTATTTGTGCATTAATTTTATCAATATCATAAATTATTTCAAAATATATATTAAAATGTTTTTCAGATACAAATATAAGTACATAAATATTGTTTTCTTGTTTTTTAAAATAACATTTAATAAAATTATCTTGACTTATTGTATATATATAATAACCTTCTTCAATGAACATATTCCCTAATGATTTATAGTATGTATCTATTGAATATGAATCTGTAAAACAATTAGGATTAGCTTTAATAACATCTAAATCATAATTATTTTTTTTCATTTTATTAAGAAGAAGTATTATTTGTTCTTTCTTTTTAAATTTCATATTTTCACCTCTTTTTTTGATATTATATTAGCATAAAAATAATATTTTTAATATGAAAATTATTGAAATTATTATTTCAAGATAACTAAATTACCTTATTTCCAACATACCAATATATCAATATCTGTATCGTCAAATATCTCTCTTATCATTTTTTCAACTTTCTTCCATGACAGTTTATCTAACCCACATCCAATCTTAGGCATTCCAATTTCTTTATAACCATTCATAAGACAAATATATTTAACCTCTATTAGAGCCTTTCTAAACTCTGAATATGTAGGTTTATTAAAGTATCTTGGCTTAGTTATCATGTTTATAACAACCATATCCTTTTCACAATATGGAATGGAAACTGGATATTTAATTTTGTTTTCAGATAACTCATATAAAAGGGCATTTCTCATGTTTGGAAACTTTTTATCAAATGTTTTAGCAATTCCTGCACCCATAGCACAATCTTGTGAAATACAATGAACTAATACTTTTCTTTTACTTTTAAACAAGTCCATTTGCTTTATTGTTAATTTCATTTTATTCTCCTTTCTAAACACTTAATATTTCTTATCTATTACATTTAAAGCCTTATCTAATTTATCTATAAATACATCTTCTGAAATATGTGACTTATCTAAAGATGTTTTATATTCTATAATATCAAACAGAGTTTCTAATAAGTCTTTTATTATTAATTCATTTTGAGATACAGATTTATTATTTTTTACTTTATTTCTTATGTCTATGTATTTATCTAGTAATGTAGTATTATCCATTTTTATATATCCTTTACCTTATTAACTCCAACAATTATTATTGGAGAAAAGTTTTTTGTTACATCTAGAAATGATTTTATCGCAGCTCTAGTATTTCTTCCTGCCACGAAAGATATATTAATGGTATTATATATTTTATATTTCCATTCAATTTCATACATTTTCATACGTTTCTCCTTATTTTAAAATTAAATGTAGAACAACAAATATTATTATTTGTATTAATACAACTATTACTACTGGAGCAAACACAATCCACCATGAAATATTAATTATATTTAGCACCTTTAATACAAGTAACACTACTGTAATAACTCCCGATAAAGTCATAAATTCACCTCCTTTAATAACCTTTATAATGTTTTACAATATATTCGCTAGGAGATATTTGGATTACTTTACAACCAAAAGGGAATCCTTTAGTTGCTTTTGGATTCCAAGCTCTTATATATCCGTTAGCAAAACAAGCTACTTCTAATGGAGTACAATCTGATGAAACTCTTTCAAAATCTCTTACTACTTTTATTTCATATCGGTCTCCATAATTTTTTAGTGTTGATATGTCGAATTTATTGGGATTGAGATTGTCGTAACAATTAGCTCTTTCTATTTCTAATTTCTTTCCATTAATTGTTTCCCAATCTGATTCAAAATAAGTTTCTATTGGATATTCATTCATATTTACTCTTCCTTCCTTGTTAAATAATAAAACTAGAACCAACTATTTCAATCTGATTAATTTCTTGAAACAATAAACAAGCTTCCATTCCATTGTCTATATAAAAACTTCCGTCATAAAATTTAACTTCTCCGTAAAATACACTATCAGGAGTTATTGAAGAAGAAATTAATTTTAAATCTGACATTGAATCAATATCTAATCTGACTAAATCTCGCTCATAAATGTCTTGCCCGTTTATATCTTTTATTCCTGTATATTGTCCCACACTATTTGGATAAACTTGTTCATATCCTTTGTTAGTACATAAAATAGCGATATTTTCTTCTTTAACTCTTATTTCTTTTGCTCCAAATCCAATAATCCAAGCATTTTTTGACTTAGAAAATCCTTTAAATTTATACTCTCTCATTATTTTCCTCCAATACCTTTTTATCTTTATAGATATTTCCAATAACAAGTAAATCTTTTGAAGGTATCCCTCCTAAATCTAAATCGAAGTATTGTACATTATTTTTATTAGAGATATCTTGCATCATAAAGCTGCAACTTTTTTTATTGTAGAAGACTTTAAATTTAGTTCCTATGTAACAAAGGTTCGGATGCATGCTTGGATTTCCAACTATTTCAACTATATCTCCTTCATATATTTCTTGTTTTTTAATATCTTTTTTGTTTATATATTGCATTAATTCTATATCTTCAAATTTAAATGTATCTGTTTCATATATGCAATATTCTCTATAGCAAGAAAATTGTCCACAATTAGAATACAAAACAGAACTATTTTCAATTGCTACACTATTCGCATCTGATAATATACTTACATTGTAATACATTTTTTCTTGCTTTTTATTCCATGCTCTAAACTTTGGTAACTTCATAAGTTATCTCCCTTCGTCATTAAGAACATATGTTCCTATTTGATTTCTAATTGATTTTAGAGCCCCTTCTTTAAGCGTATTATATTCACTAACGGCTTTATCGTATTCTGATTTCATACAAAGTTCTCTAGGTTTACAATCACATTTAAAATATACACATTCGGTATAAGGTTGCCATTCTTCATATCTTTCTTTTGCATATTCACATTCTGAAACACGACAACATTTTTCAATTTCTTTCTTTAGTTGCATTAATTGTTTACAATATCTATATTGCATATGGTTTACAATCTTACATAATTCACAAGTTCTATCTGCTTGAAAATTATCAAAACAACTCATTAATTTCATGCTATACCCTCCTTATGTAAAATCAACCTGTTTCTTTCTTTGTCTGGTTATTCATTATCTAATTCATTATTTATCATATGAATAACATATTTCTCAGGAATTGTATTTACTTCTATAATATCAAGTACTTGTTTTGAAAATACTAAAGCCGACAATACTATCCATATCACTAACCCCATGCTTATATATTCTTTAATTTCTTCATCTTTTATAAGTTTTTTTATAGCAAATAATATTAATATTCCTAAGATAAATAATATAATCCAAGCTATGCTAGTGTATGTTTCATATTTTACAATTCTTGTCATCAAATCTTGAAGATATGGTACAACATTTGCAGACGACCAGTCTATAGCTATACCAAATTTCTCACCAAGATTATCTAAAACTTTTATTATTTCGTTCGCCATATTTTCTCCTTTCTATAGGTCGCCCTATAATTAGAGCAACCTAATCTATTTTTAAATGACTTAACCTGTAGTGTGTCTAATAATAACAGTCAACAAAGGGTTATTAGAGTATTAAGTAAATAAAAACCACTAGTATTTAAATCAGAACCTTTCCAAATTACACAAGGATTGATTGCAAAGAAATCATTTCTACCAATTACACCTTCTTCAATAATTCTTTTGTATTTTGTCACTTAATTACTCCATTCTTTGGAAATTTAAGATAATTATTTTATCTACTTCACAATCCTCTCCTATCACATAATCAAGAATTTCTTTTTCTACATCTCTAAAGTCTGCTACTGTTTTTATTTCTGTTTTTCTTCCTATAATAGTATTTCCAATTGCAAATCCTTCATCTACTTTATAATGATAAGAAACAAAATAGCTATAATTATATGGCTTAGGAGCTTTATGTGTTTCTTCTTTTTGGTAAAATGCCCAACCTATAGCATCTAAAATGGCTATTTCTGAATCAGTATATTTACTTCTATCTAGTTGTTTGTCCCCTAAAAAATCTGGTTGTTTTCTGTAAATCTTATATCCTAATTCTTCAATAAAAGAACTGTTATTGAGTATATCCAATAACTCATATTCCATTTGTTTATCTTTATTATATTGATATATTTTCGAGATATTAATCTCTTTACATAATTCTTCATATAAAGTTTTTTCTTTTTCATCTAAAAGTATATAATTTACATCATATAATTCAGTATATTGATTTATGCGATAAGCAATATCACTAAAATCTTTGTCGTAAAAATTAGTTAATTCCACTACCTTGCCATTGTAAGTTACACATATAGAAGTCCATTTGTCTTGATACCCAATTCCTAATGTTGGCATAATTACACCTCCTTAAATTTTATTGGTAGCTTAATTGTCATTAATCTGCCCTCAAAATTTAAATCAAGCTGCACATTTCCGATTAAATATTTAAAATCTCTGTTTCCAAAATTTTTATTTCCGTATTTAGGAAGTATTTCTTTTGTAATTAATTTTAAATATATTCCCAATAAAGCATTTTGTAATTCAAAAGTGGAAGTATCCCAAACAGTTTTTAGATAATGACAATAATCACAATTAGATTCTGTAACTTTTTCATCACAAATTACATAATTGACTTTTAAATCAGAAGAAAATCTAGTTATTTGAGAAAGCCTTGTATTTACAATTCTAACAAGTTCT
>CAJLBR010000019.1 GCA_905204915.1 uncultured Clostridium sp. | reverse complement strand
AAAACCCTTGATTTCACTAAATTACATAAACGTTTCAAGCACATCTCATAAAGCTAAGGTGATGAGATTTAATATTGCTCACAAAGCCAGAGTTATCAAGGAATTGAACGCCCCCTTGATTTTTTTATTACCTCAAAAAAACGGCGAAAAAACGGCGGAAGTTTTTAGATTGAAAATTTATTAGAAAAGTAAAGCGCAATTATTGGTGTTTTAAAATGTTAGGAAGTTTATTTTGAAAGAAAAAAGTGTTATAATGTGGGAAATATATTAGTAATAATTACATGATAAAAGGAGAAAAGAATATGACAGTTGATGAATTAGATGAAAGATTAAAGAATGAGTTCCCAAATGTATATAAGTGTGTTTTAATAAATGGAGAATGGGGAATAGGGAAAACATACTTTCTAAAGAATAAATTCTTAAAAGATAAAGATTATATCTATATATCATTATTTGGAGTAAATAGTATAGAAGCTATAAAGACTGAAATTTATTCAAAGATAAACAAAATATGTAATATTATAGGAAAAATAAAAAAAGTATTTCAGAGAGCAGATGGAAATAGTATTGGATTAGGACCTATTTCATTGCCTATAACTTATTGGGAAACAGATATAGAGGAGGCTATTAGTAAAAATATAAAAGATAAAGTTCTTACAGTAGTAATAGATGATTTAGAAAGAAAAAGTAAAAAAATAAATATGGGGGATGTTTTAGGAATCATTGAAACAATAGCAGAGATTAAGAATATTAATGTAGTTTTAGTAGCGAATGAAAATAAAATAGAAAGTGATGATAAGAATAAATTTTTTGATTTCAAAGAAAAAGTAATACAAAAAACATATAATGTTCATAAATATTCAAAAGATGCACCTAAAGATGTTACAGAATATTTGTTAAATAACATGGAATTAAAAGCTAATATGAATATTACACCAATATGTAATAATATATTAGAAGTATTTGAAAGCCATTCTGTAAATAATTTAAGAACATTGGAAAAGGGAGTTAATTTTATAAAATTAATAGTTCAATATATTGATTTGGATGAATTAGATAGTAGTGAAATTAAGGATATAATTATAGCCTCATTATCTGTAGTTATAGAAACAGTTGAATGCATATATACAAAAAAAGAAGAAAAAACTAAAAACGAAAGTTTGGTAGAAAAAATAATTGATTAAAATACAAAAATAATATATAATATTCTAAAAGATAAAAAATAAAATATAAGAGAAGGGGGAATTGAAATGAGTGAAGTAAGTGTTTTTGATGTAGCTGATTTTTTCTTAAGTAAAGATAATTTAACACCAAAGAAATTACAAAAATTAGTTTATTATGCATATGCATGGTTTATAGCTTTGAATAATGAAAATGCAAATGAAATTACTAATGTATTATTTGATGAACAACCAGAAGCATGGATTCATGGTCCAGTTTTTCCATCTTTATATGATAGATACAAAGGATATAATTGGAACGAGATAGAAAAAAAAATAGGTAGTTCAAAATTAAATAAAGATTTAAAGGCTTTTTTAGATGATGTATGGATGAAATTTGGAAAATTTTCAGCGGACGAACTAGAATATATGACTCATCAAGAAGACCCATGGGCAAAAGCAAGAAATAATATTTGTCACACTATGCGTTCAAATGAAAAAATATCAAAAAAAGATATTTTTAATTACTATAATGGATTAATTAGTGGCTAAAAAACATAACAAAATACCATTTCCTAATAGTCCTGAAAAAAGCTTAATAGTAAATAAAACCGATTTATCAAGTTATGATAAAATTGCCTTTGACTTTACTTATTTTCAAACAAGAAGTATCTCAATCAATGGATTTAACAATTGCTATAGAAACAAAAGTGACTCAATAAATGTAGTTGGTGATTTTTTTGAAACATTAAAAAATATAAATTCATTTAGTAAAAAGGCATTTTTTGTACCATCAGTAAAAACACAGTTCCATTATAATGAATTTACAGATGATGAAATTATAGATAGAATAGAAAGAGTATTAACAGATGGATACGGGATGCCATATGAAAAAGTAAAAGAATTTGAAAGAATGTATTTTGAATTTTCATTTAATGATGGAAAAAGAGCAATAGGAACAAGAATTTATGATAATATATTCTCAGTATTATTTTTAGATCCGAATCATTTAGTATGCTCAGAAAGTTCTAGAAATATAAAAAGTAAACTAAGTTTTTCGATTCCAGGAGTTTTTGCAAAATTGAAAAATGATACATTATCTAAAGAAGAATTTAATCAGAATGAATTTTTGAAAATGATTGTTCAAGATTACAACATGGGTAAATATACTTCCATTGAAGACATTGTAAATGATTTGAAAAGTATAATAGAATAAATTAGGCTTGATTTCAATAGTTGGGGTAAAAATTCTAAAAAGATTAGACAACAAAGGAAGTAGGATCAATGTCAATAGTTAGGGTTAAAAATCCTAAAAAAAATTAGAGCCACAAAGAAAGTAACAGAAAATTTTTCTGTTGCTTTTTTTGTAGAATTCTCATGGACAATTTATATATTTTGGACATGAGAAATAATTACCAAATAAATATTTGGCTTTTAAAAATATATATTGTTTAAATTTACTTTAAACTTAGAATCAAAATTCTATTCCTGAAGTTATTAAAATTTCTGAAACCAAAAGAAATTCTCTTAATAACTTTTATCAGATTATTTTTACCCTCTGTCGTTCCATTAGAATAATTGTATTTAAAGTAATTTGAAATGTATTCATGCCATTCTTTTTATGGTGTTACACATCTCTTAAATTCATTTAGTGTTGAAAATTCAATCCCTCTTAAACATTCTCTAAATAAATTTTCTTATTAATAAATCTTCAATTAAAGAGGTTTTTAGATATATAAAATATTTTTTTCCTTTCCTTTTGTTTTTCTCAATATATTAAGTCTTAATTCATCTAGAGAATTCATTACAGATATTTTAAAATGAAAGTAATAGGCTATTATAAATTTACCTTTTAATATTCTTTTAAATAATTTACACATATCTATAGAAACTATTTTTACACTAGATCTATTTTAGAGAAATAATTTTCTAGCACATCGTAACTATTCCCATTAACTATATAAATTGTTTGCTTTTCTAAAGTATTTATGTAAAGAAATAATAATTTTTATAGAATTTTTTATAATAATGTCAAACATATCTTCTTTTATTTAAATATAAATATGATGTTTTTAAACCTCTTATTAATTGAATATTTAATAAATTTATTATACAATTATTTTGCTTTTTTGATAACAAAAGATAAATTTCGACAAAATTTTTAACATTTTTATTATATACTGAAGGAGGGGATATATATGAGTAGAATAAAACCGGAACAAGAAATAAAATATATATGCGATGTAATAGATAAAAATATAGAAGCTCACAAAATATTAAAAGATAGAGGATTATTATCTGAAAATATTTTAGCACAATTAAGAAATTTAACAGAAGATATTGCAATATTTATAAATAATAAAAATAATTCACTGGATTTAGATAGTCATTATGATAATGTTGAAAATTCTATGAAATATGTTTCAACAATACATAAATATAAATATATTAATGTTTTTCATAAATATTTACAATCAACAATATCTCATTATACTCCTAGTGAAAGTGATGCAGAAGGTTTAATGTTATTTTATTTTAGATACATATGTATGATGAAACAAACTTTAGAAGATTATGGAATTATAGTATTAAATAAATTAGAAGATTTTCCCATATATGAAGATAATTTAACAAAAGAACATTATAAAAAAATATGCGAAGTTATTGGACAAGTTAACGAAAAAGAAAATAAATATTTAAGACGAGGAAGATTCTATATAAATAAATGTAGACCGATATATTCAAATGGTAGATTATATTATGAATATACTTTAACTAAAGCAACAAATTATAATAATAAATTTGAAAGAATATTGATGTATTCAAAATTTTCAATTCCTGATAATTACTCAATTAAACTTTCATATGTAGAAAAAAGTATAGAAATTTTTTCCTCAGTATCAAAAATAAAAGTAATTGACAATTATATTATTTCCATACGTCCATGTGAATTGAAGAATATAGGATTAATTATTGGATTGAATTATAATATAATTGATGAATATTCAGAGTATTCTAATTTAATGAAGATTTTAAAAAGCGAAGAAATGAATATACTTGAGTTATTATTAAAGGAAGAAGAATTGTTTAATTATTATATTGAAGAGATTAAATTGAATTCAAAAAATAATAATATTTCTAATATTTTATTGAATTTAAGGAATCGTTTATTAACTGAACAACGAGGAAATAATGTTTTAAGATACTTATTAGTTAAAATGGAGAACCAAACAATAAAGGATCAAATTTGTGATGTGCCAAATAGAAAATTATCACAGTTATATTTAATAAATAATAGTATACCATTTGATTCGATGCCATATGCAATGGCATTATATAATAATAATATAAGTTGGGTTCACTTGATAAATTCAATTCCTTTTGAAGATAGATACTTTGAGCTTCTTGGAAGATATGTTAAAAATAATTGTGAATTAAATAATGTATTATATACTCCTTGTAAAGAAGTTCAAAAATATGGTAATGTAGATGAATTAATAGAGCAATATAATAATGCATTAGTTAATTATGGGATTGATAAAATAGGAAAAAATATTTTGGTAAAAGAACATGATAATATATACATTAAATCGTATGAGGTTACACCTATAAAGATTATAAATAAAATCAAAGAGTATATTATAAAACCAAATGACGGTATAATTAGTTGTATAATAGAAGATAATTCATATTTAACTGAAGATTTAACTGAAGATAAAAAGGAAATATTAAATAATATTTTTAAAGAAGAGAGTGTGTGTATTATTCATGGACCAGCTGGTACTGGAAAAACCAAAATGTTAGAAAATTTAGCTAAAATTTTTCATAATTATAGTAAAATATTTTTGTCTACTACGAATACTTCTGTTGAAAATTTAAAATCAAGGATAAGTAAATACGATATTTTTAGTTCAACTTTTGAAACAATTGCAACTTACAACAAATATGATGAAAATTATTATGATATATTAGTGGTAGATGAATGTAGTACAGTAAGTAATAAAGATATGCTTAAAATATTAGAAAAACAAAACTATAAATTGATTATTTTGGCAGGAGATGTATTTCAAATAGAATCAATAAAATTTGGAAATTGGTTTTCAATAGCTTATAATATTTTTAAGGATAAGATTGTATATGAATTAATTAACATGAATAGAACAGAAGATAAAGAATTGTTAGAATTATGGAAGATGATTAGAGATAATGATGAACAAGCTAGAAACAAAATAAGTAATCAAGAATATTCTTCGCCTATAGATTTAACATTATTTGATCAAAAGGATAAGGATGAAATAATTTTATGTTTAAATTACGATGGATTGTATGGTATCAATAACATAAACAAAATATTACAAGTTAAAAATAAAAATAAAGAATTTGCAATTGGTGTGGATTTGTATAAAATAGAAGATCCAATAGTCTTTAATGATTGTCCTAGGTTTAGAGATTTATATAATAATTTAAAAGGAACTATCAAAGGAATTGAACAAGATGAGGAAAATGACTGCGTTTGGTTTACTATATTAGTAGATGAACAATTATCAAATAGTCAAGGAAATTATGAAATAATAGAGTATCAAGAAAATAAGACATTAATAAAACTATATGTTAATAATTTTAAAGATACTAATGAAGATGAAAATGGATATGAACATATAATTCCATTTAATTTAGCTTATGCTATATCAATTCATAAAGCACAAGGTTTAGAATATAAATCTGTTAAGATTATTATAACATCTAATGTTGAAAATGATATAACCAAAAATGTTTTTTATACTGCAATTACAAGAACTAAAAAATATTTAAAAATATTTTGGAGTCAAGAAACAGAAAGTAAGATATTTGAGAATATGAAGGTAAGAGCAAATTTAAAGGACATATGTATATTAAAAAACAAAATGGCCTTAAGTTAAAATCCCGAAAATTATATTTTCGGGATTTTATATTTAATTAACTTAAATATTAAGAAATCAAATGTAAACTTTCTACAAAATCATTTCTATAATGTTTGGTAAATAATAAGCATAATCTAAAAAATTCTTATAAAGTAATTCAAGTTTTTTCTTTATATACCTTTTATTTTACTTAAGAACATTTCTTAAAATACGTTCGCTAATTTTATCAAGTTGAATATATTGTTTTTTATTTTCTTCAGGTAGATAGAAGATTAAGCAATTTCTCTATAATTAATATCCATAAAATAAATCTACAAATTATAAAAAATATCCAAATAATTTTAAAATTATTTAATAAATAATGTGGGTGAATTTTGCCAAAAAGGCACTTTTAATCAATTTATTTATCAATTAGAAATATTAAAAAGTATTGATAATACTTATATCAAATACAATTTTATATTAAACATTAAAAATAAATTTTAACCTTCATAACCTGAATGTAAAATTATTATTATCAATTGATATTGACTCAATGAACATAAAATATTAAAATCTAACATGGTGATTTAAGATATGACAGAATTGTTGGAGAAAATAGTAAAAAAATATTCATTATTCGATAATCAAAAAATGTATAAAAGTGATCTGCTTTATATATCAAATCAAGAAAAAATTGAGTTAAAAGATTTAGTTTACCTACTAGGAGGATATACAAAAATAGTTTATAAAGAGGAAGATTCTTGGACAAGACTTAATTTTACAAATAGAAGTTTATCAGACAGAGAAAAAGTAAATATGATAAGACTAGATTTAAAATATATACAAAAATACGGAAATCGTTATTACAAAAAAGAAGAAATAATAAAAATATGTAAAAAATATAATGTAGAATTTACCACTTTTATCACTTATATCTATAGATATAAAGTATGTTATTATAATAATATAGAAATACTTGAGAATAACAAATATGGATTATGGATTGGTGAAAGAGTAAAACTTTCCAAAAGTTTCATTGATAAATATTATTCAGAAATAGTTAGCAATATAAACATTATTGCAAGTAGCTTAGTTAGTAGATATAATTGTTATCACTTGAAAGAAAAAATAATAGATAAAGCAAAAGATTATTTATTAACATTAGGCACTATAGAAAAAAACTATATTTACGATAGTAAAATTGTAATAAATAAAATAATGTACAGATTAAAATATGTAATGTTAAAAGAGATAATAAAAGAACAAAAATATATGTACTTTGATAATGAAAATTTAGACTTTATTTATTCTAATAAAAATTATAAATATGAGGCCTGTTATAGTACTTATAGTAATATTATAAGTGAATGGCTATTTGGCATAAATTTTAGTACTATAGAGCAAATAATTATAGATGAAATTAGTAGTAGACTAGATTATTTCATAGAAGATAGAATAAAGCAATTAAATAACATATGTGTGATATTAAGCATAGGAAAAGAGAAATTAATACGTTACATAGAAAATATCAAAAATGTATTAATAGAAAATAATAGAGTCAGAATTACTAGAGATGGGGGAGTTATTGTTAGATAATTATGAATAATTTAAAGTTAGAAAAAGGATTTATATTGGATGAATTTCCTAAATTATATGAAAATGAAAGTATTGGGGTAAAATTGCATAAAGAACTAAAATTAGCAATATCTAAAGAAATTTTAATATTAGTAATATTTGCTATTGTTGGAATTTTCTTAAAAAATTATGAAATTGTAAGAGAAATATATTTATTTGTATCACTAATATTTATAGTAATATGGAGTATTTTTACATTAAATAACATCATGAAAAAGTTTGTAAGGAATACTTGTAAAATTACTAATATGTTGAATAATTTTTCTAAAACCATAAATGAAGCAAGAACAAAGGATATAAATTTATTAAGGAAAATATTAATAAAAAATAATTTATATAAAACTGAGATATTAAACACTATGATTGAATATTACAAAGAAGGATCAGCTGGTAAAGAATTAAATTTAAGAAAAACTGTATGGAAAATATTGGAAATGCTTATTTCTCTTGTTTTAGGAATATTAGGTGTATATGTTTCAATATATTCTAGTACTAATTTAGAATTTTCTGATTTGTTATTAGGGGTACTAAAAATTATAGAAAAATTCATAATAATTTATATTATTGTTGTAATTTTATATGTTATATATAAGTTAAAAAACTATTCTATAAAATATCGCTATGTTTATCCAGAACTATACAAAATGCTTTTAGATATAAAATTGAAAAAAATAAGAAAAGGCTAGGTTACTAGTCTTTTCTTGTATATATTAATAGCAAACTTTGCAAGGTTGTCTATTTTGAGATATAGCTTGTTCATAAGTAATTTGTATTCCTTTACCTTTTAGTGTAGGACATGACTGACGATGATATTTTGTTCCCGTTTTTCCAACCCAAACCATTTGTGTGGTTGAGTTGTTTTGATTAGAAGTGGCTGTATATGTTGCTGAATTATTATAATTTGCATTATTATTACTATTATTAGAATTACTATTATTGTCTTCATTATCACTTGAAGGAATTGATGATTCCTTTAATTTCTGATTTTCTGAAATTAAAAAAGATTTTTCTTCATTAATCTTTGATAAACTTTCTTCTAATTCTTTATTTTTATTTTGAGTTTCTTGCAAATTATTCTCATAATCTTTTATTACTTCATCTTTTTGTGAGATTTGTAAATTTAATTCATCTATCTGTGTATTTAAAGAATTTTTATCCAGTGAATTTATAAAAAGTGATAAAACTAGTATTGAAAGGATAATAATTATTATATCTTTTGTATTTTTTGTTTTTTTCTGATTTTTTTAAATCATTTGTTTTATCAACATTAACCATAAAAACCTCCTGTAATATAATAAATTGTAGTATATTACTTAATAAGGATAATATCATATTAATTTTTGTTAATATGTCGAAAAAAGTCGAAATATATTTTTATATTTATTTTTTATAAATAAAAAATAATATTTATGTAATGTTTCTTGACTTTTGACCTTATAAGTATTATAATACTTATGTAAAATTAAAAAGTAAATTAATCCATAATATTAATATTTTAGGAGGAAAAAAAGTATGAAAACAGAAAAAGCAACAGTAGTAGAACTTAGATGGAGGCCATCAGATTTATGTTTGATTCAGGGTGTAAAAGGAAATTACGTACCGAAGGGCGTATATGGCGGATCAAATGGAAGTTTCATTGCTCCACTTAACAAGTCGGAACTCAACCTCATATTGGTGGGAGAGAGTGAGCATATTTACAAGTTTGATATTTCATCTCTTGTAAGAAAGGTTTTTGACAAAAAGCGTATAAGTAAACAGTTAAGAGCCAAAGTTGAAGACTATCTTATGGGCATGGAGTTCACTATTGAAGACAACAAGATCAAAGATCTTGAAAGTACTTTAAGAAATATCTAAAAAAATAAGGTACAGATAATGTAATTTACATTATTTGTACCTTTTTATATTGTGTTATTTTACCGTTGCTACATTAAATCCCATATTTAAAGCATCTTTTATGCAATCTTCATTGTCAAAATGCATTAGGGTAATTTTTTTCTTTTCTTCAGGTGTAAGGAGAGAGGAAAAATCTGACATATTCAAATGTACATTGTTCTTATAGCAAGTACATTCAATATAAAATTCTGATATTTCAGGGTCGTTGATAAGTGACGAAGAACCTTTCTTGATATGTTCAAATATATATGGATTAACAGAACTTGCATCTGAACCATAATAAATCCATTTGCCATCAACATTTAATACATATCCAAAGGATCTGATATTTTCCGCATGAAGATTTTCGAAAGAATATACATTAAATGAAACACGAGGAATATAGGATAGGTAATCTAGTGAGTTAGGGATATAAACATTAGTGTCATTATCATATATATACTCAACAGTATTTTTCTTACCTTCTAGCTTTACCATATACTTTTTTTCACCATTTTCGTAGTCTTTTACGTATTGGCCGTTAATATTTAATATTACGTAGTCATAAAGATTCTCAGATACTCCAGTAATCTCCAAAAACTTTTTTACATCGTTATTCGGAAAAAGAATAGCAGGTTTTATTTTCATCACAAAATTCAGATAGAATATAAGTGACGAAAGACTTCCAATGTGATCGGTATGAGTATGGGTTATGAAAATCCTTACAAAGTCAATGTTTTCAATAATATTCTTTTCAATTATTTTTTCAAAAACTGATTCACCGCAGTCAAATAAAGTTAATGTCCGTACTTTTCCTTCTTTAAATTTGGCCTCTTCAATGTAGTATGCAGATGTATTTCCACATTTAGTATTAAAGCAAGAGCCATTTCCTAAGAATTTAAGCATATAAATTCCTCACTTTCAAAATTATTTTTTGGTTTCCGAAAACTAGTACGCTGATTATATCATATTGAAATATCAAATTCAAGATAAATGAATAAAACTAGCATTTAACTTGATAAAATCTACATAATATGTTATAATGAGAGCACATTAAATATAAAAAGTAAAACTTAATAGATTACTAACAATGACTTGACTAAGGAGGAAGAAAAATGAAAATTGATATGCATGTTCATACTATTTATTCCGATGGTGAGAAGTCTCCAAAGGAAATTTTGGAGATGTGTCATAAGCAAAATATCAAGATTATATCTATTACGGACCATAACAACATAGAAGGCGTTAAGATAGCCATACAAACAAATCCGTATAAAGATATGGTAGTTATTCCAGGAATTGAATTTTCAGCTTCTTCTAGCATGGTTGCTGGACAGGTTCATATACTGGGATATAATATGAATTTGAACGACACAGAATTAAATAGCATAACAAAATTAATAATGCAGAGTAATAAAGATCGTATAAAGTATGCAATACAGGTATTAAATGAGGACTTTGGCATTACATTTGATCATGAAGATGTAGAAGAAATACTTTCTAGCAGTATAGGAAATATTGGTAGACCAGAACTTGCAAAATTGCTAGTTAAAAACGGGTATGTAAACGATGTTAGTCAGGCTTTTTCCACTTATCTTGTGGCTATAAAAGATAAAATAGATAAAAAGCGAATTAAGCTTTCAGAGAAAGAATGCATCAAATATATAAAAGATGCTGGCGGAGAAGCTTTTTTAGCACATCCTTTCACTATAGAATATAGTAGCAATGAAGAGTTAAAAAATTATATAAGATGCTTAAAAGGGTTAGGAATATCTGGAATTGAAGTATACCATTCTTTAATTAATCCTAAACTTAGCGAAATGCTTAATCAATTTGCAGAAGAGTTTAATTTATTAACAAGTGCCGGAAGTGATTATCATGGACCTTTTGTAAAACCTAAGGTAAATCTTGGAAAAGGAAATAATGGCTATGAACTTAACTCAAAAGACGTAACATGTATCGAGAAATTTAAAATTAATATTCCTGAAAATTCTAAAAGTGTCCAAATCTATGCCAATGTAACAAAGCCCAAAGCTGTTTTATGGAAAAAACGGATAGAAGATATGTTAAGAAAAAAGGAATACACTTTAACTGAAAAAGATTCTGATTATGTAATTGGCATTGGCGGGGATGGAACCTTAATAAAGTGGTTGAACAGTGTTTCTTATGACACTAAAGCAAGCTATATAGGAATTAACTGTGGTACATTAGGATTTTTACAGGATTTTGATGTGGAAGATGTGGAAAAAAACTTTGACAATATAGTAAAGAGTAAGTCAGAAAATATGAATCTGTTAGAGATTAACATAGTACAAAATAATACCATGTTTGATTTTTACGCAATAAATGAGTTTAAGCTGTGTGGCCTTGATTTTAAAGCTTTAAGATGCAACGTAACGATAAAATCAAAGGCGGAAAAACAACTTCTGGAAAAATTCGTTGGAACCGGTCTTATTTTTTCTACAAGTGTTGGATCTACAGCCAATAATCTTTCTGCTGGTGGTGCTATTATGTTTCCGGGAGATAATTTAATACAGTTAACTCATTGTGAATCAATAAGCAACAGTAAAACCAAATGTTTTAAAAACAGTCTTATTATCCCAAATAAAAATGAGATAATTATTCTTCCATTTAAGAATGATAAAATATCAGTTGTAGCGGATGGTATAAAAGTTTTTGAGGGAGATTATGACAGAATAGAAATTAAATTTTCGGAAAAATATATACCTTGTAAAAAAAATAAAAATATAAATTTCGTTGAGAAATTAAGGTCTAAATTATTGTAAAAAATATAAAAGAGATGATAAATTTTTTCATCTCTTTTGCTATATTATATTGAATTATTATTACAAAGTGGTTCACGTCCAACACAAACATTATCACATTTTCTATTTCTTAGAGCCTCTACAGGATTTGGAGCCACTTCAAATCTATAATCACAAGAATGGCAGTTTATGTATTTATCTATAACTACATGGCTTGGAACAGTTCTTACATTGTTATTAACAATATTTTGATATTTAAAGAAATTGAAATTTCCTGGCTTTTCACAAACAGGCACATAAGTTTCCATTTCACCAGTGTAGCTAGCAGTGGTCTTTAGAACATCTCTTACATATTCTACATTAGGTCCTAAAGTTAATAGTTCAGGGAATGTACCATCTGGTATTATTTGTTGCCAATTTCTTCCTTCATATTTTTCTAAAAGAAATGCAGCTCTATGTAAGTGGCATATTTCTTCTCTAAAAAATTGTTCCCATATACATTTTATATAAGGATCTTTTTCATCACAGTAGCAAGAGTAGTATAAATAACATTCAGTATATTCATGATTTAATAAGTTTTCAAGCCATGTTTGATTAGGATCTATTAAACTACCATATTGACTTACGTGTTCTTCTTCTACTAATGCTATTTCTTGATAAAGTTGTCTACCAAGGTTTGAAGTATAGTATTGACCAATATTCATGTAAAAATTCATGGTTTGTTGTTCGGCAGCAGTTATTATATTAGCATGTAATTTTGTAATAGGAGCTGCAGTTTGGTTATCTATAAAATATTTTATATCATCATATGGATGTCTATGATGGGATATAGTAGGTCTTCCAGGCATTATTTCTGTATAACATCCAACTAGTCTTTCTGGTAGAATTCCATATTCCATATCAAGTAAATCTGAATATCTGTACAAATGATCAAAATCTTCAAGCAAAGCAAAATCAAGTGCTGCTTTTACATTTTTATCCGGTTCGCATTTAGCAAGCCTTGCTGTAAGATCTACAGCTAGTTGCTCATATGAGATTGTAGTCTCTAAAATATTTTCATCAATTGGTTTTAAATGAGCAAGTTTTAATTGTTGTTGCTTTTCAACTCTTCTTGTTAGTGCAATTTCTCTTCTTAAATCATTATTGTTACAATTTCTAGAAAATTGGTGAGAAAACCAATTAGCTTCAAATTCAGTACCATTCATTAGTATTATACGAGTCTTTGTATAGGGATCTACTTCGTATTTATTATATGGTCTTGGGTAAAGTTTGCACCAATCTTTTACGCTATCATAAATATCTATGGGCTTTTCTTCAAATGGATTCATAATACTATCACTCTCCTATAAAATTATATTAATAAATAAAAATATTATGAAAAATTTTTTATATTAATATTTGTACTAATTATTGAAAAAAATATATTATATGATGTATACTGAATCAGTAAAGGTGATATTATGTATAATGATGTTAAGAATTTTTTCAAGGATGTTTTTAGTATAAATGATGCTAAGGCAACCAAAGATGAAATTAAGGAAAGAATAATACAAAATTCTAAATTAAAAGGCCCTAATATGTGTGGATTAATATTTGCAATAATACTTGCTTCTATAGGACTTAATATAGACTCTTTAACTGTAGCAATTGGTGCTATGCTTATATCTCCTCTTATGGGAGGCATACAAGGAATCGGATATGCGTTAGCAACTTTGGATATTAGATATTTTAAAAGAGTTTTAGTTGGCTTTTTAATTGAAATATTGTTATGTATTGCAACATCTACAATTTATTTTTTAGTAACTCCAATATCAACAGAAAGTAGTAGTCTTTTGCAAATGTATTCGCCTAAAATATGGGACGCAATAATAGCTTTCGTAGCTGGACTAGCCGGAATTATCGCACTTACTAGAAAGGGGAGTACAGGAACAGTTTTACCAGGAGTTGCAGTTGCATGTAGCATAATATTACCACTTTGCAGAACAGGCTATGCTATAACTACACTTAATTTTGAACATATTTTAAAATCTTTATATTTATTCTTTATAAATGCATTTTTTATATGCTTAGCTGCTATAATTGTTGTAAAAATTTTGAAAATTCCAAAAAGAAGAGTAGAAGGTAGAAAAGATAAAATAAAGATATTTGTAGAACTTACTATAATTGGAGTATTAACAGTAGTTCCTAGTTCTTACTTTGCATATGAAGCAGTTAATCAAACTATTTTAGAAAAAAATGTTAACAAGTACATTGCTTCTGAATTTAATTTTGAAAAAACTCAAGTAGTAAAATCTGTTGTTGATACTGAAAAAAATCAAGTTAGCATAGCCTTAATAGGGAATATATTAAGCGATGAAGAAATAAAGAAAATTTCAGATAAGAAAAAAGATTATAAAATAGAAAATATAGATTTTAAAATAACTCAAACTTACGTAAATAATGGGGTATCTCCGGAAGAATTACAAGAAATAAAAGAGGAACTTTCTAGTTTAAAGAGTCTTGTGAGCGATAAAAGCAGTTTAAATTATGATAAGACTAAAATATCAGATTATCTAAAAAAAGAGTACAGTCAAATAGAAAATTGCGGTATATCTAGTACTAAAATTTTAAATTCAGATTCACAAAATTACGAAAGTAGTATTGTTGTTACATTAACTCTAAATAAAAGGTTAAGTACAGAAGAAATTATAAAGGTAAAAGATTATTTAAAAGAACAATTAAAAACTGATAAGTTTGAAATACAATATGTTTTCAATAATTAAAAAGAAAATACGGTATAATTTTGGTTATACCGTATTTTTGCATTTTTAAGAATTTTCATTCTTTTCAGTGGTACTTTGAACATTTTCTTTAACATTATTTACAAAAGTGTTAGCTGGAGCCGTTATCTTTTCAACTGTTCCGATTTTTATTATTGGCATTTCACCGTTGTAATCACCTTTTGTTATAACTCCAGTAATTTCTATCCATTCGTTATCTATAAGTTTTGAAGCATCTTGATAATTGCATAAAAAACCAGCTATTTTATCTTCATTGTTAGATATTGTATTTCTACCACATATGATGAAGTTTTCTTTAAAATCTGGCATTCTGAAAACAAATCCCGATAATTTAACAGTTTTTCCAACATTTGCATCAATATTATTGTGTATATCATCTAATACTGATGTATAATTTTCATCTGTAAGAATAAAATCATATCCATCTATTTTTGAATTTACACTAGTGGTTGGAAAATTTCCAAATTCAATTAAAGTTGCTACTATAAGAGCTATAAACACTGAAATTATAAGCATCTTTTTAAAATCTAATTTAAAATTAACAACAAACATATTATACACCTAACCTTGTTTATACTAATATATATTCTAAGAAAATCATTTATATGATTTAAAATTATATTAAATTTTTTCTTTAAATGGTTATTTTATATGCAAAAAAATGTAAAAATAGTATTTATCTTTCAAAAAAACTATGATATAATACACTTAAATTTTAGTATGGAGGAGATTATGAGTTTTTTAGAAAAAATATTTGGATCATACAGTAGCAAAGAAATTAAAAAAATTATGCCTACTGTTTTGAAAATAGAAGAAATTGAAAATAGCTTGAAAGATTTAAGTAACGGAGAATTACAAGCTAAAACTAATGAATTTAAAGAAAGACTGGAAAAAGGTGAAACATTAGAAGATATTTTACCAGAAGCTTATGCAGTTGTTGCTGAGGCTTCAAGTAGAGTACTTAATATGAGACCATTTAGAGTACAACTTATTGGTGGTATTATACTTCACCAAGGAAGAATTGCAGAAATGAAAACAGGTGAAGGAAAAACTTTAGTTGCAACACTTCCAATATATCTTAACGCATTATCTGGAAAAGGTGTTCATTTAGTAACAGTAAATGATTACCTTGCTAAAACACAAAGTTTACTTATGGGTAAACTATACAATTTCTTAGGGTTAAGTATAGGTGTAGTTCTTTCTGGAATGTCACCTGCAGAAAAAAGAGAAGCATATGCTTGTGATATAACATATGGAACAAACAATGAATTTGGATTTGATTACCTAAGAGATAACATGGCAATGAGTAAAGATGCAATGGTACAAAGAGATCTAAATTATGCAATCGTAGATGAAATTGATAGTATCTTGATCGATGAAGCAAGAACACCACTTATCATTTCTGGTATGGTTGATGAAAGAAGTGATCTTTATGAAAGAGCTAACAGTTTTGCCAAAGGATTAAAAGCAAAAGTTATAGTTGAGAACGATGATAAAGTTTTCGATGAATCTGATGAAGACTATGATTACATAGTAGACTTAAAAGCACATACTGTTGCACTTACAGAAACAGGAACTAAGAAAGCTGAAAAGTACTTTAATATAGATTCATTATCTGACTCTGACAATTTAAAAATATCACACCACGTAAACCAAGCTATACGTGCTTATGGTTTAATGAAAAAAGATAAAGATTATATCGTTAAAGATGGTGAAGTTTTAATTGTAGATGAATTTACAGGTCGTTTGATGCAAGGAAGAAGATATTCAGATGGATTGCATCAAGCAATTGAAGCAAAAGAAAATGTAAAAATTGCAGCTGAAAGTAAGACTCTTGCTACAATTACATTCCAAAACTATTTTAGATTATATAATAAACTTTCTGGTATGACTGGTACAGCTAAAACAGAAGAAGAAGAATTCAAAGGAATCTACAAATTAGATGTAATTGAAATTCCAACTAATAAACCAATTCAAAGAAAAGACTTAAATGATGTAATCTACAAAAATAAAACAGCAAAATATAATGCAATTGTGGAAGATGTGGAAAAAAGTTATGAAAAAGGACAACCAGTACTTGTTGGTACTGTTTCTGTTGAAAAATCAGAAGTAATTAGTTCATTATTAAAGAAAAAGAAAATTCCTCATCAAGTTTTAAATGCTAAATACCATGAAAAAGAAGCTGAAATTATTGCTCAAGCTGGTAAATATAAAGCTGTTACTATTGCAACAAACATGGCTGGTCGTGGTACCGATATCATGCTTGGTGGTAACTTAGAGTATATTGTTAAAGCTGAACTTGCTAAACTTGGATATACTAAAGAAGTTATAGAAATGGCTATGAGTCCAATTGATTATAACAATGAAGAAGTTAGTGAAGCTAAGAAAAATGCTAAAAAAATAGAAGAAAAATATTCTTCTGAAATTGAAGAAGGAAGAAAGAAAGTTATAGAAGCTGGCGGTTTAAAAATAATTGGTAGTGAAAGACACGAATCTAGAAGAATAGATAACCAGTTAAGAGGTCGTTCAGGACGTCAAGGAGATGTTGGTGAATCTAAATTCTACATATCTCTAGATGATGATTTAATGAAGCTATTTGGTAGCGAAAGAATATTATCAATGGTAGAAGCATTAGGTCTTCCAGATGATATGCCAATAGAGCATAAAATGCTTACAAACGCTGTTGAAACAGCTCAAAAGAAGGTTGAAGGTAGAAACTATTCTATAAGAAAGAGCGTTCTTGAATACGATGATGTAATGAATAAACAAAGAGGTATTATTTATTCTCAAAGAAAAGAAGTTTTAAATACTCCTGATATTAGATCTATGGTATTAAAACTAGCAGAAGGAAAAGTTAGAAGAATTGCTTGTGACTACTTTGAAAATGCAGAGGATATTGATCAAGTAGACTTTAAGACATTAAATACAGTTCTTATGAATATATTTGGTGTTGAAAATATGATATCTGCAGAAGATATAGAAGTATTAGATTCAGATTCAGCAGCAGATAGCATAATGAAAAAAGTTACTAAATTATATGATGATAAACATGAGGAAGCTAAAGCTCATAAAGCTGAAGAATTCTTAGATAGACTAGAAAGACATTTTATATTAAATGTTGTAAATGAAAAATGGATGGATCATATAGATGCAATATCAGCTTTAAAAGAAGGTATTGGACTTAGAGCATATGGTCAAACAAATCCAGTTGAGGCATATAAAATAGAATGTTTTGATATGTTTGAAGATTTAGTTGATACAATTCAAGAAGAATCTACAAGAGCAGTTTTCTCAATAAGAGCAAAAACAGATAACTCTTATAATGAAGGAAAGAATGTAACAGTTAATATCACTAATATGAGAACTAATGAAGACGGTGATAGTGCTAAAAAACAACCTGTTAAAACTGGTAAAAAAATAGGAAGAAACGAACCTTGCCCTTGCGGTTCGCGGAAAGAAATATAAACAATGCTGTGGAAAACAGTAGTATAAAATAAGGAATAAAATTTAAAAATATTAAATTGGCCCTAGTTTTATAACTTGTCCACGTAATATTAGAAATATGTAGTAAAATAAAGGTGTGAACAATGATTATATTTGTTGACACCTTTTAAAATACAATATAAATGGAGGTACATAATGGAAGAAAATAACAATAATATTGTAATTTATCAAACTGATGATGGAATGACAAAAATAGATGTTAAATTAGAAAATGAAACAGTATGGTTATCTCAACAACAAATGGCTGAGCTTTTCTCTACCTCAAGAACTAACATAGTTGAACATATAAATAATATATACGAAGAGGAAGAATTAGATAGAAATTCAACATGTCAAAATTTCCGACAAGTTCGTAAAGAAGGAAATAGAATGGTTAATAGAGAAATTCCATATTACAATTTAGATATGATTATATCTTTAGGATATAGAATAAAATCAAAAGTTGCTACTAACTTTAGAAGATGGGCAACTGAAAGACTAAAAGAATATATGATTAAAGGTTTCACTATAGATGATGAAAGACTTAAAGGCAATGGTGGAGGTAATTATTGGAAAGAATTACTTGCTAGAATTAAAGATATTAGGTCATCAGAAAAAGTATTATATAGACAAGTTCTTGATTTATATGCAACAGCAGTTGATTATGATCCAAAAGATAGCAAGTCAATTGAGTTTTTTAAAATTGTTCAAAATAAACTTCACTTCGCTGCACACGGACATACAGCACCTGAAGTAATATACGAAAGAGCAGATTCTGATAAACCTTTTATGGGATTGACTACTTTTAAAGGTGATTTGCCAGTAATGAGTGATGTTATAATTGCTAAAAATTATTTAACAGAGGAAGAACTAAAAATTTTAAATAATTTAGTATCTGGATATTTTGATTTTGCTGAAATACAAGCAATTAGGCATAATCAAATGCATATGGATGATTATATTAAACAACTAGACACAATCCTTTCTAGTACTGGAGAAAAGTTACTTGTTGGTGCAGGTACAGTTAGTCATGAAAAAGCAATTGAAAAAGCAAAAGTTGAATATAAGAAATATCAAGTAAAAACAATAAGTCCAGTGGAAAAAGAATATTTAGAAACTTTAAAAGTAATAAGTAATAAAATTGATGATAAAGCAAAGAGTGAATAGAGTGTATCATATAGGTATACTCTATTTTTATATGTATATTAAAGATAAGGAGAGTGATAAAATGATTAGCATAAGAAAAAAGTTACTAAAGTTTTTGAATATGAAATGCATAATATTTAATTTGGTCAAATTCGAGCAAATTGATTATTTAATAATGTAAAAAATATTATAAATTAACTAAAAATATTTGAAAAAGGGGGTAAGTATGGATAATAAATTAATTGGAATTGAGAATAATATTTTATTTTATTGCGATGAAGAAGGTAATACAAAAGTAGAAGTGCTATTAGAAAATGAAGATGAAGAATTTGAAGAAAGAAGCACATGTTCCAAAATGGAACATGTGGGTAATGAAGGTAAGCAAACTTACAATACTAAGTATTATAAATATGTCAGAAGATGAGCTATCAATTTTAAAAAAATGAAATTTATAAAACTACTATAATGTTAAAAGAGGCAGCAGAGAATTCAAATAAAGAAAAGTTAGAATTAAAAAATTCATTATCTGATATTTCACACCAATTAAAAACTCCACTTACATCTATTTTAATTATATTAGATAATCTAATTGATGATCCCAAAATGGATAAAGAAACAAGAGAAGAATTCATTAAGGATATTAAAAGAGAAATAAATTGTATAAGTTTTTTAGTGCAGTCAATATTAAAACTATCAAAACTAGATACAAATACAATTAATTTTATTGAAGATAATTTTAAATTAAATGAATTGATAGATCAAGCAATAAAAAATGTATCTATGTTAAGTGATTTAAGAAATGTTAACATTGTATTAAAAGTTAAAAATAATCCTGTTATTAAATGTGACTTTAAATGGCAAGTAGAAGCAATTAGTAATATTTTAAAAAATTGCATTGATCATTCTAGTGATAATTCAGATGTAATAGTTACAATTGAAGATAACAAAATTTATTCAAAAATTACCATAAAGGATAATGGTGGTGAAATTGCCAAGGAAGATTTACCACATATTTTTGAAAGATTTTATAAAGGCAAAAATGCTACTTATGATAGTGTAGGTATAGGTTTGTCACTTGCTA
>CAJLBR010000018.1 GCA_905204915.1 uncultured Clostridium sp. | reverse complement strand
TTGCACAATATGTGGAAATATGGACAAAAGATTATGCATTAAAAGAACTAGCACCCTCAACTTATTATAGATACAAGCGTATGCTAGAAACAAGGATCACTCCATATTTTGGACATTATAAACTAAATAAAATCAAGCCAACAGACATAATGAGATTTTATGATTTACTTGAAGAATATACTCAAATTGTTAGAAGGAAAAACAACAATGGAAAGAAAACAAGAAAGCCACTATCTCAAAAGACAATATTAGAGCACCATCGTTTGCTATCAACAATGCTTCATAAAGCAGTATATTGGCAACTTATTGTAAGCAATCCCGCTGAACGTGTTCAACCACCCAAAACATCTAAGCCGTTAAGACGTCATTTAATGAAGAACAAACTAAAATTCTTGTTGATAATTTGCAAAAGTTAAAAGGCAATCAAATTAGAAATTCAATATTATCTAAAAATCTTTTTTGTGACTCTCATATTTATATTTTTTTTATTTACTTTGTTGTAAAAATAACTTTAAGAATTTTTATGAAATGAGCATTTCTTAGAGATTCTACGTCAATTGGGAAGTTGATCCCCAATTTCTCCCCAATTTGACATAATAATGCTATTTTTAAGCATTATAGCAACCAATTAAAGGCAACAAAAAATCGCTACAACCATTCAAGCTGTAACGATTAAATTAAAATTGTAAGGCAAATTTCTTTCAAACTCACCTTAGAGTTATGAGCCCCTCTTTTTTCACTCCCTTCCATTTTTTTCATTTGTATATTATACATTGTATTTCTTTCAAATTTGCTTTTTTATGTAAAATATGTTATAATTAATCTAAGAGTATTTTCAATCCAATCGAAATTTTTATATGGAGGAATTTTATTATGGCAAGACTGGTTAAGTATAACGGCGGAACTGAGAGCTATTATGGATGCACTGATCCTACAGAACTAGTAGTTGGACAGGTATATGAAGTGATTAACGTCACTGATAAAGGATGGCAGACAGACCTTACTTTGAAGGGCATCGCTGGACATTTCAATGATTGCTGGTTTGATGACGTAAAAGAAGACCCGTCAAGAGTTTTCATCGGCGTATCAAGATCAATCCCTGTTGTAAATGAGCGCGTACAGTGTTCAATTATTCAGGTAGTAAATGGCCGGCCGATTTCGAAGAATGCTATGACATCCCCCGCACAAGAAGTCAACTACATGGGCTCTAACGTTTATTGCGTAAGAACTCACAACAGCCTGTATATCATTACAGTAGGATGATATGCATACAACAAAAGTCCCTGGAATTACGGGGGCTTTCTTTTATGTTTTATTATAATAAATGGTAATTTTTACCATTTATTTTTATTATATAATATAAAAAAGCATACTCGGTATGCTCTCTTTTCATGCTCTTTCTATTTTATATATTTTTATTAAAAAACAATATTTCCTATAATACAAAAAAATTCCTATACTAGACATATAGTCTAATATAAGAATTTAATAATTATTCACCAATTGATATTGAACTTAATGATTCTATAACTTCAGTATAACCAGGAAGTACAGCATTTAATAATTCTGTTTTATCAAACTCAACCTTCCATTTACCATTTTCTTTTACAAGATTTAGAGTAAGTGGATTTGTAACAGTTTCAACTTCATCAGAATTATATTCTTTTTCCAAAGTTTCTTCAGCTTTTTGATTTAATTCTTCTTCAGTGATTTGACCAAAAGCACTAGAAATTGCTAGTGAAAACAGATTGCTTATATATTTTGAAAATACAGTTTTTATATCCTTATTGCTAACATTTAAAGTAATTGTACAATTTTTGAATCCTATATCTGTATCAACAACTTCATAATTTAAATTTTTAAGCATAATTAATGCTGTTTTATTATCGTCATCTTCTTCATCGCCGTCTGTAACTTCATCGCTAGTACTTTCACTATCACTTAAATTTATGTATTTTTTAAGTTGGTTAACGTCCCCTGATTTTAGTGATACGAAAACTTCATCCACTGCTTTTAAAGCTTTTACTTTAGTAAAATGTAAGCTTAAAAAGTATCCACCAACAGCAAGTCCTGCTAACACTACTATACTAGCCAACACGATAATTAAAATTTTTACATTTTTCTTCATTATATTCACCTCAAATACATAATATCATAAAATGAAAAAATTACAAGTAAATTTTATAATTATCCTTTATTATTGTTTAATAAGTTCAAATCTATAAACCTGTTCCACATCTGGATATTTATTTTTATCAACTTTAGATAAAAACATATCAAGTGGCCTTACCCAAATTGTTCCATTTTCTTCATGGGTATAAACTACCATATCTTGCAAATTTTCAGAATCTTTTGCAATACAAATTATTTTATGAATTGTTCCTTTAAAATGTTTATATAACTCTCCTGGTTTGGGTACCCTTAATTCGTGCATATTTACCTCCTAAATCTATTTATATCTTTCTCTATATATCTTAGTCGTAAATTTACTATTTCCTAAATATTTGCCATTCTCGGCGCTAAAATCCTCATCACCGTTATAAGTAAATACAGTAAGTTCAATTGGACCGTTTATTTCAGGTGTTTCTTTATCACCACAAATTTTTACAGATGTTATCATAGTATTTTCAGTCATTTCATATTCTCTCATATGATAATAAGGCCTATTCCCCATATCTGTAACATCATCATAAAGATAAAATTGTAACTTACTAAATTGTCCCTCTGCTTCAGTTGGAGTCATTATATTTTCATCAACAACCTCACCATTATCTAAAGAGTACTTTATAGAATATCCTATTTTATATTTTGAATCTGTTACATTCTTGCTCCAATAATCGTTAAAAATAGACTTGAAATTTGTGCCACTTATTTCTTCATCGTTAGACGCTATAGCATAAAATATAGAAAATACACTTTCCATGCTCCAATCACAATATATTTCCTTGGTAAGAACCATTTTTCCATTTTGTTTAGTATATAATCCAATAGGAATCTTATTATCATACACATTTTGTTCTAAAAATTCTTGATTACTATTATCACTATCTTTGTTTTCATTCTCTTCTTTTACTATTTCTGATTGTTTTTCATCTTGATTTGTTCCGTAATTTTTCTTTATATTCAGCCGTTTTCTTATAAAAAATGCAAGTTGTTGTTAAAAATACTGCTAAAAGAACCACTAATATAAAAATTAAAATTCCATTTTTTTTCATATTCCACCTCTTTTATATAAACTATCACAAAAATTAATAATAAACTTAATAATTTTGACTAAGACTTTCGTTTATTTATCATTATGTTTTTTTGTTTTAAATCCCTTTTTATACTTTTCAATATATTCTTTTAAATCCATTGAAGGTTTAAATGCAAATATAAATGAGTATTTTTCTTTTCTCTTTTCTTGTAATTCTCTTATCTGACATTTTAATTCTTCATATCTAACTTCTACATTATTGTCCTTAGCATATTTTCTTATCTTAGATAACATTTTTGTAGAATATATATAATCTATTAACAATATTCCAACAAAGAATCCTAAAACAAATGAGAATGATAAATTATTATGAAACCAAGTTATTTTTTCTAGTATAAATCCAGCTAAGAAATAATAATACAAAGCTCCTATAACAGTCCAAATAAGTGAAAATAAAGGACAAATTATACCTTTAAAATTTCCCCATCTATCACTATAATCCCATAATTTTACTGGTTTATTTACAAATGTTAAACCACCAATTAACTCAATTAAAGTCATTGCAGCTCCCATTAACAAAATTATAACTAATGCTGGTAAATTCATATTAGAAAATATAAGATATATTCCAGTAAGTGCACAAAGTCCAAAGCCATATATTGGCAAATATGGTCCTATTAAACATCCTGGATTTACCCATTTTCCATGAACTATTCTTCTAAAAAATAACTCTAAAATCCATCCAAATGTACTACCAATATAAAATATAAATACAAAATTTAAAAATAGATTCATACGCATTCCTCCATAATTTACTCCATTATAACACAAAAGTGAACTGCAATAAAGCAGTTCACTATAACATTTTTAAAACTCATAAAATATTTTATAAATTATTTTTCTTCCTTGCCATATAACTCATCATAATCAGCTTGAGCTTTCACAGCTTCTAAGAAAGCTATTTTTGCTTCTTGAGCAGCTAAAAGTGATAATGCTAATGCATCTTCAGCATAATCAATTTTGCTATCAATATATTTTTCTATTTTTTCTTTACTTTTTTCTTCTTTTTTTATTTCAATATTCTTTTTAGCTTCTTTTAATTCATCTTGAATTTTTGATAATTTGCTAGAGATTTTATCTTTACCTTTTTTATTCAATTGTTTTATATTCTCCTGAGTTTCACTTAAATTTTCTTTAGTTTTCTTTAATTTATTATCTAACTCATCTTTCGCATACATACTTGATATAATAAGTGTCTCTGTTGAATCTTTTATTTTATCACTAACAGTTTTAAATTTTTCATTTAATTCATTAATTTTTTCTTTACTTTCCATAATTTCCTCCTATAAATAATCATTAATTATTATTTTCACTATCCTCCTTTTAATACAATATTATAATAAATCATTTAAAAACTTTATTAATATAAAAATTGTGAAAATATGTTGAAAAATTATTTATCAATATTATTTACTATTATTAATGAATTTTACTTCTTTATTTTTAAACCATAAAATAACTGCCGAAATATATAATTTCGACAGTTGCTTATTTATAATGTTACTCCATCAACACTCAAACGACATGGGATACTTGGAAATACCACATACGATGTTTCATCTTCATAGAGCTCATATAATGAAAGTTTGATTTGGTTAATTGTTGCTTCACAAAAGAGTCTGGACTCATCATTTAAAATCAGTGTTCTAGCTTTAAGGTCTGAATCATTTAAAACAAAATTAGATCTTGTAAGTTTTAAAACATGATCTATAACAAGTTTTTCATGCTCCTTGTTAAGTGGAAGATGAAATACAAATTTACTTTCCTCCAAATTCATTTCAGATACATTACTAAAATTTCCGCTAATCACACCAACCGAAGAATTCAATATATTAAGTCTTTGGCAAGAGTAATTATCAGTCCATAGCTCACTATTGCAGCCCACGAAGTTTACTTCACCAAATTTACCGCTTAGTATGACTTTCGATTTTTTATCGCCTTTTGTGCCAATTATTGTAAGCCGCTTACAGTCATTTGCAATAAACTCATAAGTTTCGCCAGGAAAAATCCTATGTTCGAACACCTTAGTCACAATACCAATTTTCATATTTTTCATTTCCTTTCTTAATAATTATTTTAAGATTTAAACTTAATGACAGGAGTATTATAGCATGAATACATAATAATTGCAAGCAAAAAACTAAGATACAGTAAAATATCTTAGTCTTTTAATTACATAGTGATCATACCACCCATGTATACCTCTGTTAACGGTACCATAACAGTTATACAGAAAGCAATAAGAGCAATACCAACAAATAAATATGTTACATCTGGCAATACTTTTACAAATATTGCTAGAGTTTCATCTATTTGCATTTTTATATATTCATTTACTTTTTCCATCATTTCTGGAAGATCAGTCTGCATACCAATTGTAATCATCTGACTTACCATTGGTTTAAACAATTTCTTTTCTTCAAATGGTGTAAGCCATGATTTTCCCTCTAAACTGTTTGTTTTACCTGCTTGAACTGCAGATAGGAAATAGTAATTTGATGATACATTCTTAGATACTTCCAAACTTTCCTGAATTCTCATACCATTTTTTAGGTTAAGTAGCATCGCTTGGAAAAATTTATTTATTGTTATATTTGTAAGTAGTGGTCCTATAACAGGACAGGTTAGTTTAAATTTGTCCCATCTATATCTTCCCATAGGTGTCGAAATCCATACATAAAATGCTACTGCTAAAGCGCCTAAAACACCTACAACAATGTACCAGTTAGCAACAATCCATTTTGCTACATCCATACCAATTTGAGTAGCCTTTGGAATTTCTTTATCAGATCCAAACATTTCATATACGTTTTCAAGCATTGGAACACCAAATAAAAGTGCTGCCATCATACCAGCCATAATTCCAACAAATTGTATTAATCTCGGAATTATTGCTGATTTTATTTGTTTTGTAAGTCTACTAGATTCTTCTATATAATCTCTTGCATATAGTAAAGCTGTATCTAGTGTACCAGATTCTTCACCAACTCTTATGAAGTTTACAAACATTGGTGGAAATACTTTAGGATAATTACTCATTACTGAGTAAAGTCTTTCACCGGCTTCAACACCTATAAGTAAGTCTTCAACTACATCTTTTAATGCAGGATTTTCTACACTTTCAAAAACGGATTTTAAAGCCTGTAAGTTATTAAATTTAGCCTTTTTCAAAATATACAAGTTATTTACTAATATTACTATATCTCTTGTCTTTATTTTGGTTGGCAAGTGAACATCGATCTTTTTTAAGTCATCAAAAGTCATTTGAGATATATCTTTTTTAGGTTTATCCTTTTTTCTTTCTTTTTCTCTTTCATTGATGGCTTCAGCATTGATTTTGTTATAATCAACCCTTCTACGTTTTATAACACTTTCATTCATCTTCTTAATCATTATCGGTTGATTATTATTTCTTTTTAAGTTTTCCAAGGCATTTGTTTTACTTGTTGCATTTATTTTACCTCTACTAACTTTACCATCTTCGCCAATTATTCTGTATTTATAATCTGGCACTTATATCTCACCTCTTTTACTCTTCTTCTACTTGCCCGCCTAAGCTAACAATTAAATTCTTTATCATATCTATACTTTCACTATCTACATTTTCTCTAATTACTTTCATATCAATAAGATCTCTTGCATACAGATCAGCAAATGATTGTTCAAAGCTCATAGATCCCATTGCATTTTGTGAATGTATTGAATCATTTATTTCAGAAATATTAAATTTTTCTTGTCTTATTTGTGCGGCTATAACAGGAGTTACAACCATTATTTCTGGAACCATTAGTAATGTTCCTTTTTTACTAACAACTAATCTTTGTGATACAACTAGTTTCAATACTGAAGATATTGAACCTTTTACAGATCTTTGATCTGCTGGATCATACATATTTATTATTCTTTCAACTGTTTCACCACAAGATCTTGTATGTAGTGTTCCAATTACAAGTCCTCCAGATTCAGCTAAATCAAGTGCTACGTCCATAGTAGCCTTATCTCTTATTTCTCCTAACACAGCAATGTCAGAGTCTTCTCTAAGTAAATTTTTCAAACCATCTGCAAATGTTAAAACATCAGACTCTTTACCAATTTCTTTTTGAATAATTATCGATTTGTCTGATTTATGCTCATATTCTATCGGATCTTCTAATGTAACTATTTTTTTACTATATTCTTTATTTACTTCTTGAATGAAAGCATTCATGGTAGTTGATTTACCAGAATTTACTTTTCCGGTAACTAATATCATACCAGATGTTATTTTTTTCATTCTTTTTATTAATGTTTGTATACCAAGTCCTTGAACATCTATCTCATTATTTTTTATTATTCTTATAGAATACGTAGGTGTTCCCTTAGTATTTGAAACATTTATTCTAAATCTATGTTCTGAATAAGCATATGAAAAGTCAGCTTGCTTATATTTTTCAAAAGATTCTTTTAGTCCAGTTGTTATTTGACTGAAATAATCAAGTAATATTAACATCGATTTTCTACTTAATGGAAGTTTAGACTTGTCAAACATTAATTGCTTATTCACTCTATATACTGGAACTTGACCAGGCGCTAAATGTATATCAGTAGCACCGATATTAATGCCTTTTTGTAAAATAGCATCTATTATTTCCATACCCTTATTCTCTCCTTATATCTCAAAATTAAGTTATAATTTTTCTCTTCAATTCATCTATAGTTGTTATACCAGAAAGTACTTTCTTAATACCATCAGAGATAAGTGGTTTGTAATCTGTATTTTCCATAGCATATTTTTTAATTTCTATACTTGATTTTCCTTCTGAAATCATATATTTTAAATAATCATCCATACAAAGAACTTCAATTACGGCAATTCTTTCATAATATCCTATGTCATCACAAAATTCACAACCAACTGGTTCAAATAAAGTTCCGTTTTCTATATCATAAGTTTCACCAGTTATCTTTTGTATTTTTTCTATATATTTTAATTCATCCTCTGTAAGCACATGTGGTCTTTTACATTTATCACATAATCTTCTAACAAGTCTTTGAGATATTGTTGTTACAACAGTTGCAGATATATCATAGTCTGATATTCCCATTTTTCTCATTCTGGTAATAGCCTCTATAGCATCGATTGTATGTATTGTACTTAAAACCAAGTGACCAGTTTGACCAGATTCAATAGCAATTTTAGCAGTTTCTTCATCTCTTATTTCTCCCACTAGAATTATATCTGGATCTTGTCTTAGAACTGTTCTTAATGCTGATGCGAATGTTATATTTGGTCCAATTTCTACTTGGTTTACACCTGGTATTCTACGTTCAACCGGGTTTTCAATTGATATAATATTGATTTCTGGTCTATCCAAATACTCAAGTACACTATATAGAGTTGTTGTTTTACCTTCACCAGTTGGCGCACAAACAACTATTATACTGTTTCTTTTATTAAATGCTCTATCAACTAATTCTTTATCTCTAGGAAAACCTAATTCAAACAAATCCCTAGATTTAGCATTTTTCTTTAAAAGTCTTAGAACAAATTTCTCACCGTTTACATTTCTTTGTGAAGATACACGGATACTATAGTTGTCATATGTGTTTATACTACCATCTTGGTCATATGATATTTCTTGATGCATGTTAGAGATAGATTTAAGTCTACCAATAATTACATCTTGTCTAGCCTTTGGAAGTTCTGATACTGTGATAAGTTCACCATCAATTCTGTATCTAACTCTTACTTTATCTTCCATTGGTTCAATATGAATATCACTGGCTCTTCTTTCAATTGCTGAAAGTATAATATTATCTACTAGTTTAGTAATATCTTTTTCATCTTTTTTTACATACTTTGTTTCAACAGTTTTAATATTTTCTATTTGTTTCATTATGCTAGTATAAAGTGTAATATATATTTGCATATCATAACCAGCATTCATAAGCAATAGTTCAACATCTCTAATTTTATCTTGATCTTGTGGATCAGCAAAAGCAACCTTTAAAGTATTACCATTAAGTTCAAATGGAATAGCTTTACAATTTATAATTACATCTCTTGGTAAAAATTGAACTGGATTAATTGCAAGATCCTCTGTTAACATTACTGGATTAGCTTGTAATTTATATGCTAATGTATTTAACAAATCTTCTTTGTTACACATCTCCAAAATATCAACAATTTCACCAAATTTATAATCCCTATGCTCTTTTTGATATTGCAATACACGATCAACCTGTGCATCTGTTAAAATACCACGTTTTATAAACTCAATACCTATCGGATTTTTCTTTGATTTTACATTTTCAAACATAACATTTCTCCTAACAATTTCTTTTGTTTACTTATAATATTCATTATATAACTTTTCATAAATTTCTTCAACATTATTTATGTCTTTTTCATAATTTTGAATTAAATTTTTTTCATATCTAGTCTGCATTATTGAAAAGTGTTCTTCTTCAGCAAATGTAGAACTTACATATATAGAAAATGTAATAGCTGAAAGAATTACAACAAGCACACCAGACCCCCTTAAAAGAGTTTTTTTACTAACTTTTTTTGTAGATTTATTCAAGCTTATCATCTCCTCTTACAGAAACAAAAATTTGTTTAAAAGTTTCTTGATTATATCTAGTAAATTTTACATTTAAGCAAACATATTCTTCATACTCATTAATATTATTTTTTGCATTAGAATCAACATCTATCAGATTTTCTATAGAAATTAATGGAGAAAATTCAGAAACATTTTGAACTAAAATTCCGCCATTTTTATATACAGTAGATTTCTCAGAATCATAAGTATAAATATCACCATTTGAAAAAGAAATATACTTTTCTGTTTTTTCTACACTACTACTGTTAGAAGCGCTACTAATCAAATTATATTGTAATTTTTCAAATTCTTTATTATTTAAAATTACACCTTTTTCTGATAAAGTTTTATAATTCATATTTGAACTCATTGCTATGGCAAAAGTCATAAATATAAAAAATAATACTACATATAAAACCATAGATGCTAAAGTAATACCTTTTTTGCTTTCCATTCTATGCCTCCTAAAATTAAATATTTCTGTCATTAATTTTCACTGTTTTTAAATCAAAAGATTTATCTTCTCCACCTGATAAATAAGAAACATTAACATAAATTACTGAAACTAAATCTTCTTTATCAAAATCCACATCTGATTCCTTTTCAACTGTTACATCAACAGTATAAGTTATATCATCAATCTCAAAATTATTAGTATAAGAAATTAAATCTTTATAATCTGTAGCTTTAGCAACTTCCATTGCTTTAGTTCCTAAATAAATAGCGTTAGATCTAGAAAGTGAATCAGATGATTTTGAAGAATAATTTATAATAGTTGAATAGGCAATAATCATAAGGACTGTAAATAAAATTACTGCAGCTAATAATTCAACTAAAAAAACTCCTTTTTTTTTAGAATTTTTATCTTTATTTTTTTGTTTTTCTTCTACTTCTTTAACTTCTTCTGGAGTCATTCTATTTAGCATAATGTTGCTACCGATAATTAAGAAAAGTGTAACGTACAGAATTACGAGAGCTAAGAATTTAACTGTATATCCTAGTAAAAAGTACATCAAAACAAATGCAACACCATTAAAAAATTCTATTAAAATATATCTAGGGCTAATTTTTTCTTTACAATATCTACATTTACCAAAATGAAAGATATAACTTAAAATTGGAATTAAATCAAAAAATCCTAATCTATGTTTACATTTTGGGCAATATGATCTAGTTTTTACAATATCTTCTTTCCTTGGAATTCTGTAAGTTGCAAGCGTAAAAAAGCTTCCAAAAAGAGTACCAATAATGAAAATAATACAAATAATAAAAATATTTAAGAATAATTCTACGTCCATAATTTCCTCCCATCTTAAATTTTATATCATATATACATTTTACAATTAAAATATAAGAATTAAAATAATTTAACATATAAACAGTCATAAATTTTAACTCTAAAACATATATATTTATATAGTGGTAAAGACATATACACAAATAATATGCATATATGTCTTTTTCCAATCGTATTAGTTTTTTAATTAATTATTAAATATTATAAACCAGTATTAGCTAAGAATACTACAGTTTTATTTAATGTAACATCTGAAGTTATATCAGAAGGTGTTTTACCCATCCAAGATGGTAAAGCTTTTAATTCAGAAAATACAATATAAACTTGACCTTCTGCATCTATATACCATTCAGCATTTGAAACTGGAGTAGCTGGTAAATCTTCACCAACTTCAGCTTTAAATTTAGCTCCATCTAATTTGTATAGTGAAATTTCTGTTTTATCAGCTTTATAACATGTAGTAGCTTCTAAAGTTTTACTATTAGTTCCTTCTACTTCTGTTGGAGTACCTACAACGATACCAGCTGGAGCAGCGATACCATCAGTTGTATTAACACCTGTTCCTAAATAAATTTGTTCACTTGTGAAGTAACCTTGAGTTTTACCTTGAACAGTTCCTTCATAAGTATAAATTGCACTATATAAACCATCTTTAGTTTGTGCAAAATTTGCTATTCTAGCGTTATCTATTGGGTTGTTACCATTTAAAGATAAGATAACAGCAGCAGCAAGGATAATTACAACAACGATTGTAATTACTAATACGATTAAAGAAATACCTTGTTTGTTTGCTTTCATATAAGCATCCTCCTTTATTAATATATATATATTAAAACATCTATTTTATTTAGAATGTTTTAACCAAGATTATTTAATGGAAAAGACATCAAATGTATCTTCCCACCATGATGGTTTTGAGTTTTCAAATCCAACTTTTACTATTGTACCATTTTCAATGTACCATTCTAGACCTTTGAATTCTTCTACACTTACATTTAATATTTTTTGTAAGTCTGTTACATTTACTTTGTATATTGGATTTTCCTCAGTACCATAATTTTTATCTGTTTCTACTAATGAAGTAACAAGATTTCCCTCGTTATCTTTAATTGCACTATTATCTATTTCTGTTTCATCATTAGTATCCTTGTTTTTTGTATTTTTGCTATTTGTACTTTTAGTATTTGTATTTTTATCTGTTTGTTCAGTTGTATTTTTTGCACTAGCTTTTCCTGCTAATATTTCTGCTTTTGTATAGATACCAAATGTATCTTTTTCCATTCCACAGACATAATATGATAACTCAGATTGAACTGTTTGCATTGTTGATAAAAAGTTCTTTCTTGTTGTATCATCCCTCGAATCCATTTTACTAAATATTATATAAATTGTCAATGCCAAAATTATAATTACTAATAATATTATTATCATGAAATCTTTATTAAGTCTTGTTTTTCTTCTTCTTTCAACTTGTGCCAAAAATCTTTCCCCCTTATTTTCCTGTTGATTCAGGATTTTTTACACCACCATTGCTGTTTGTTGTTTTTTGTTCAGCTTCTGATTTTGATGTATTATTTGTTGTAGTTGTAGTGGTACCAGTTTTTTTACCACTTGTAGTTGTATTTGTTGTTCCTGATGTAGTACCACTAGTATTACCAGTTTCATCTGTAATTTCTTCTACTTTTGGTGAGAAAGGATCTGAATTACCAGGTACATATAAATATTGTTTCTCATAACTAGAGATTTGATCATTTGTTACAATGTAATCTCTTTGAGTAATATCTGTTGTTATATTTTTTGTACTTTGATATGTATATTTAGTTTTTGACATTGATTCATATTCGCCAGTATTTCCTTCTAAAAGTCCAACATTATCTGGTAGAACTATTAGTAAAAGTACTGCTGCAACACTTGCAAGAATAAGCACGCTTACACTAAAAGTTATTACATACGCTTTATTCAAAGTAATCTTCTCCTTTCTTTTATTTTACTATTATTGTATTCTTTACGTCAAAAGTAGCTTTAATTGTTGTCCCTTCAACATATTCTATTCTTATATTATCTAATTTGAATTTTAATTCATCATCATTTTCAACTTCAAATATAAAATCTGATATATCTATATAACTTCCTTGTAATTGGATTTTCATAGTAGTATCATCTTTTGTACTATCTTCAACTTGTAATGAACTATCAGTTCCATTTGTAAGATCTGTTGAACCATTTGAAGTTGTTTGATTTGAATTTGTTGTAGCTTGATTTGAAGTAGAGCTACTTGTTGTTTTAGTACCAGAAGTTGATTGTGTAGAACTATTATTACTGTTAGAAGTATTATTAGTGCTACTGCTATTTGATGACGCTTTATTAGCATCAGTTGAATTTGTTGTAGTATTAGTAGTAGTTGTTGTTGATTTAGAATTATTAGTTGTTGCATCTTTACTTATAGCACTATCATCAGCTCCAGGCTCAATTACTATCAATGATAAATTATTTTTCTTTGCATAGTTTCCAAGTTTAATCCACATATATTCCATGTTATAATTATCTTGGGTTGTTGCTTCTTTTATTATTTCTATTGTTTCATCACTAATAGCTTCATATTTATTTTTTTCCTTATCAAAAGTATTTTGTGCTTCAGTTAATTTTCCTAAAGTTTGTGTATATTCTTTTTGTTGTGCTGTTAATTCTTGTTCTTTTTTTAGTACATCATCTTTTCTAGCTATCAAGCCTTGAATTGATAAGAATTCTAAAGAACCTGCAACATTTACATTTTTAAGTGAGAACAATACACACATTCCAATAAAGAATATAAGCAATACTGATGAAACAATTAATTTTATTAAATTTTTACTCATTATGGCAATTCACCACCAATCGTAACTTTAATTCTTTCGCCATTTTCAATGTTTGTTATTTTAGTAGAATTTAAAATACCTTGTAATTTTAATTGAGCAACGAAATAACCAAGATCAGAATAATTATCAGATTCTGCTACTATTGTAACATTCTTATTATCATCTGAACTTATAGTAATAAGTTGCACTTCTTTTGGTATTACTTTTATTATTTGTTGTAAGAATGATGCTACGTTGTAAGTAGAGAATTTTCCAATTTCATTACTTTCTATCTTACTAACTACCATACTTACTTGATCATTTATGTCTTTATATTTTTTCATATTTGTATTAGTGTAATTTATATCAGACTCAATTTCTTTTTCTTGACTCTTTAATTTATCTATTTTAGCATTCATATCAGAAATATTTTTATTAATGCTTCCTATATAAATTTGATCAAATGCCAAATATGTGAAAAGTATAAGTCCAACAACTATACAAAATATAGTAATTGTTTGAATTAAACTTTCTGTTGCAAAGTCAACTTCTATTGGCTTTTTAACTTTTGGTTGTTTCACACCATCTTTTGCGTTTGCAGAAGTCTCAGATTCTTTCTTCATTTTGTTATTAAGCATTTTTAATTTTAAGTCTCTTACTATATCTCCAAACTTTTTATTTGATGCAAATATTTTTTGTTTCTTTTTCTTTTCAGTACCATTAGCACTTACGTAACTTATAGATGCACCTGCTGGAACATTTAAATATTCATTTGCTAAAGCAACTGCTTGTATAGATTCTATTATTTCTGAAATATTTCTAACATCAGTAGTTTGAGATTCGATTTCTGGTTTTAATATTTCACACTTTATATCTAAATACTCTTGGAATAAAATATCTATATTAGTAAATGCTGTTCCAAGTCCAGTAATAAATAATTTTTTAATGTTCTTTCTGTTTCTATTTACTATTGTAAGTACATTTCTAAGCATTTCTTGTAGAAGTGGTTCTAGTATTGATTCTAATTGAGGATCATTTCCAGATTCACCTTCTGTAAATGTATTAATCTTTTTAAAACTTTCATATGCTTTACCAACAGAACCTAATTTAATAGAAAATTCTTCTAAAACTTGTTGCATACCAGTGTCAAAAGTTTTAAAATCTGCAAATCTTCCATTCAAAACTGTAATAACAGATAGAGTTTCATCCAAATTAACTAAGACATAACTATCTTCTGTTTTAGGAACTATATTCTTCATTACAAGTTCAGTAGGATATATTGCATTTACATTCTTTTCGCCTATATTTTTAAAAGCTTCAATATCACTAGAATTAGTGTAATTTACAACAACATTTTTCTTACCATTTTCTTTTTTTACTTCGCAGACTTCATATCTATATGTTAGACTTGGAAGATTTAGTCTTTGTTTTTCGCACAAAGCTTCAAATTCAGTCTTGACAATCTCATCTACAACATTTTTATCATCTACTTGAACTTGATCATAAATTTCAAAATCAACATATTTACTACTTTGTGCATTTAAAACTAGCGGTATATCTTGACTCTTAGTTTCATTAATCAAATTTTGTACTAATTCTTTTTTGCTTTCTTTTATTACTCTAGTTCCACATTGTTCAATTTTTATTTCTCCATTATCAGAAGAAATTCTGGCATATTTAACAATGTTATCACTTAGATATATACCCAAACAATTAGACATACTTATCTCCTTTTACTCTAACAAAAAGCGCACAACACGAGCTGATTGCCCCTATTAAAAATATTGAACAATCACCGTGTTATTTGGCTTTTAATTTACTTTATTGTGTTTATAAATTATCATATAATTCTATCTTTTTCAACATTTTTTATCAATTAATTTTATTTTTAATTTTATTGTAACATTAATGTAATATTTTGTAATATTTATACATATTATGTGACATGCGAAAAAAAATATGTGTTTAAAAAAATTACGTTTTTAAACACATATAAAATTTATTTTTTGCAAGTAATTGTTATTTTTTCAGCCTCAGCGCCTAATTGATCAACTAATATTTGTTGAATTTTAGCTGCATCTTCTTTTTTTAATTCTTCATCAGATTTTATTATTACATTATAATTTGAATTTTCTGTTGGAATAATAACAACATCTTCAATGCCATCAGATTTAATAACATTTTCCACCATCAGTATTAAATTCTTTTTTACTTTTAATGCATTTAATTTATCTTGATATTCATTAACTTTTTCACTACTAGTATTTGAATTACTTATTATTTGACTATAATTTTCACTAAGTTCTGAAAACATATTATCTCTGTCATATTTGAAAACTGCAACTACATTTGTATTATCTGAAATTTCCGCAACTTCTGTACTTGTTTCTTTATTACACTCAGCACATTCCTCTTTACTAACATTTTCATCTACACTACTAGATGCATTATCATCATAAATTGATACAGAATCGTATGTAAAGCTATCCTTTCCATTAACGTAAACAGTCTGCCCTAAATCCTTTTCTCTATCTGGATCATATTTATAATTAATATACCCAGCAACAAGAAGCATAAGTCCAAAAGATAAAATTGCTACTCTACTTTTTTTAAAAATTGTCATACACTCACCTACTTTTCAAAAACTTGAACCTTATAAACTGGTACATTAACTGCCATTGCTGCAGCAGTTGCAATTTTAGATTTTATCTCTACTGTATTTGCACCTTTTGCTACAATTATAATTCCTTCAACCTTTGGGTTTTCCACACTTTCAACAATTGCAGTCTTTTTTCCTGACTCTTCATTAAACGCTACTTTCTTTTCAGTTTTAGAACTCCCACTATTACTTTCCTCTTGAGTATTATATGCAATATTTTGTTTAGAACCTGAAGAAAATGTAAGCATAACAGACACATCTTCTATACCATTTATCTGTGATAAAATATTTTCTAATTTCTTTTCCATTTCTGAATCTTCAGTTATTTCAGTTTCCTTTGATGAAGTGCTATCACTACTATTTATATTTTTATCATTACTTGTACTATTACTATTTTTGTCAGATTTAAAAATATAATTTATTGATATTAACAATACCACTAATAATATAATTAAAAAAATTAAATTTTCTGTTTTTTTATCCTTATTTTTAAAACCATCTTTTATGGTTGCAAGATAATTCATAACTACCTCCTATTCTTCTATAACCGTTATATTAGAATAATCTATATCATATTCTGAATTTATATAACTTACCACTTTATTAACATTTTCAATTGTAGCACCATCTCTTAACTTTTTTATTTTTACTTCTATTTTTTCTATGTTGCAATCATCTGTTAAAAATATTTGAATATCATCTACAGTTACATTTTTTACAAGTAATTTAGATGTTATATCGTCTTTTAACTTCTTTTCAAAGTCTTTTTTTACCAAATCCTCACCAACATTTTTATATTTATCTATCTCATATTCCTCCGAGCTATTAAATACAGATACATTATCTATTACTTGAGTTAAAGCACTATCTAAGCCATCAGTATTTACAAACTTAATTACTGGCGATACAAGTGTAAAAATTGTAACTATTCCAATCAAAGAAAATATATACTTTCTTGTTTTATTTTTAGGAACAATCATTGTTATAAATGTAACAAATATACCAATGCATAACATTGAGCTTATCCAACTTTTAAATATATCTATCATAAAAAATCCTCCCTTAATATCAAGTTACAATTTTACTAACTAAATTTAATATTATTCCTGTAGAAATAATAAAAAGTATTACTATACCAATCAATATTCCTAACATATTTTTGTATACATCTGTAAAATTAGAAATATACTTTGAAACTTTTTCATCTGCATAAATTGGTTCTATTAACGTATTTAAAATGTTATATATTGCAACTATACTTGCAAGTTTTATTATTGGTATTGCTGCTACTAATATTATTGCAATTATACCAACAACGCCACCAGTTTTTCCTATTATTTTAGTAGCCCCTACTACTGTTTCGAAACTATCTGAAAAGAATTTTCCAACTACCGGTACAAAATTAGATACTGCAGCTTGCGTAGTCTTTACAGTCAATGAATCAACTGAAGATGAAACAGAACTTTCAAGTGATAATACCCCTAAAAACAGTGTAAAAAGTACGCCTACTACCCATATTGCACTCCCTGAAAACAGCTTCGAAACCTTACTTATTCTTAAATTTTCTGAAATGCTATAAATTACATTAAATGCTACGGAAATCATAAAAAAAGGAATTACAACATAATTTATTAAAAATCCAACTAAACTAGCTAAAAATAATAATATTGGTTGAACTATGCCAGTTGTTGATAATGCACCTGTTGCTATTAGAACAGCTAGTAAAAACGGAGACACAATTTGCATTATTGTCGTTAATACTGTTACCACATTTTTAAAGGCTGCCACCACCTCCAAGAAATTTTTTATCATAACAGTTGATAATGCAACAAAACAGACAAGTTTAGCAATTTTGGTTATATCTCCTTTTTCTTCCATATCGAAACTTGTTATTATTGACATTAAAATTATTATTATATATACAACTATAGCACCTTTTAAATTAGCTAAAATCTCTTTTCCAAACATATTTATTAAACTTTTTAATATAGTTTGATTGTCTATCTTTCCATTTTCTAAAAAGTTTTGGGTTACACTATTAATATCAATTTCTTCTAATCCACTTGCTTTCACATATTCATCTATTTTATTAACATATTCTTCAAAATCTAAGCTATCTGATACTCCTTGCATTGAATTTTCACTATTTTCATCATTTGTACTACTTTCATCGTCTAAATTATTTGCAGCATATGTATTTTTGTAAAACCCCATTACTAAAAAAGTTAATAAAACCACACATAGTTTCAAAATTTTTCTTTTATTAATGTCATTTTTACTACTCTTCGTATATTTCATACACTTACACCAATCCATTAAGTATTTCAACTAAAGCTCCAATTAGCGGAAAGGACAATGTAAATATAATCACCTTTCCTGCCATTTCTAGCTTACTTGCAATAGCACTTTGTCCTGCATCATTGCATAAATTTTTAGCAAACTCTACTATATAAGCTATTGCTGTTACCTTTAAAATTATAGTTAGAAATTCTTTATTAATACCTGTCCCATCAATGAGGTTATATAAAAGCTCTATAATATCAGACATTTTTGTAATTGAAAATAAAATTATTCCTATTCCAGCAACTATACTAGCAATAACAGCAAATTCTGGTTTTTGATTTTTTAAAATTATTATAATGATTACAGAAAATAATGCAAATCCTATTACCTTAAATATTTCCATTTTCAATTATTCTCCTGTTCTTATATTTTATAATTTAAACACCGTTCTTACAGTTTCAAATAAATTACTAATTTCCGTTATAACAATCATTAAAACAATAATAAGTCCTGTTAGAGTTGTCATCATTGCCTGATCTTCACGCCCTGCCTTTGTTAAAACCTGATTTAAAACAGCCACTAATATTCCAATTCCAGCAATTTTAAATAATAAATCTATATCCATAAAAATTACTCCTTATATAAATATTACAACTATCATAAGCCCAACTATGGCACCCATACTTCTATACATTTTTGAAGTACTAATTTTTATTTCATTTGCCTCTTTTACTTGATTCTCCAAAATTGTTATTCCATTATTTATAATGTTTGTTTGAGATTCAATATCACTTCTACCCAAATTTCTCAAAATTGATATGATAATATTTTTATCATAGTCACTAAGTTCCTCAATTAAATTTATGTTGGTAACTATGCTAATATCTATACTTTGAGCATTTTGAGAAGCAAGCATATCTGTTGCAATTGCTCCAATTGAATCTTTTAATGATGTAGATAACTTTTGTCTAGATACTTCATACGCATTAGGCAAAATACACATATTATAATTTATTTCATTTTTGACTAGTTCTAAAAAACTAATAAATTCCCTTAAAATATATTCTCTATTTTTAATTTTTTTGGACTTAGAAAATCCTATATATGTTGTGAGCATTACAATAGTTGCTGAAATTAAAAATTTTATAACAAACATGCAACCTTCCCCTCCTTGTTCTTATCATCAAAAAGATAAATTTTTTCTATTGTTCCAACACCTTTTTTATTAGACAAAAATATTGCTAGTTCAAATATATTCAAATCAATAAGTTCTTTTATCCTACTTTTTTTATATAGATCTCCTATATCATTACCATGCATGGTAAATATCATAGAAACTCCACTTAATGCTGCATACTTTATTTCTTCAATATCTTCATCACTTCCTATTTCATCGGTTGCTATGACACTTGGAGCCATACTTCTTACTAAAAGTTGAATTCCTAAAGATTTTTTAACATTACTCATAACATCAGTTCTACATCCAACATCTAAATTCGCTATTCCTTGAGATACTGCTGCTATTTCACCTCTCTCATCAACTACGGAAACATTAACTCCACGAAATGTATCTGTTCCATTACTAAGCTGCCTTATTGTGTCTCTTAATATAGTCGTTTTTCCACATCCCGGAGGAGATATTATAAGTGTATTTCTTATTCTGCCGTTATTTAATATATGTTGCATTACGACATCAGCGCAACCAATAACTTGCCTTGCTATTCTAATATTCATGCTATTTATATTTTTTATGTTTTTAATTTTAGAATCTTGCGTTACAACTTCACCACAAACTCCAATTCTATGTCCGCCAGGAATTACAATAAATCCATTATTTATATCTTGTTGAATTGCATAAATAGAATTTTTGGAAACTGTTACCAATATTTGCAAAATTTCTTCTAAAGTTATTATGACTTCTAATTCAACTTCTTGTGTTCCTAATAGTACTATTACCTTCTTAAAAGCTCTTAATCTTATTTCCGTTATTGTAGAACTTCCGCCTATATTTTTTATAGCTATTTTTAATCTTTCTGGTAAAATCAAAAAAACTTCTTCTCTCACATTTATCACTTCCGTTTATTATTTATAATATACTAAAAAAGCTACACAATATATGTAGAAATATGATTCTTATACACAAAAAAACTGTCT
>CAJLBR010000017.1 GCA_905204915.1 uncultured Clostridium sp. | reverse complement strand
CGATTTTTACGACAATCATGTTTTCCATAAAAATGCCTCCTTGATAAATTATCATCTTAGTTTAAACTTTTGCTTATGAAACTCATTATACCACACCGTAAATAGGCTGTCAATCGAAATTAGTCGTTATAATACTCATTATTTTCTTGGCCCTCCTGGTCCATTACCACCATCATTTGGTGAAGGCATTCCCATATTATTTGTTTTTCCATTTGTTGTAGTAATACTACTAGCCGTTAACGAACCTGATTCAGTACCATCTATATAAATTGTATATGTCTCATCTTTTTTTATTTTACTACTAGAAAATACTACAGATTTATATAGTTTTTTAGCTGTAATATTTAAAACTTCATCCCCACTAGAATCTTTTATAGTTATTACAGAGTTTTCGGAATAATTTGAAGATAAGACATAAACTAATGAATATTGAGATGAACTACTAGATGGCGCTTGCATCATACCTGAACTTCCAATTGCTACTAAATTTCCGCCAGTAATCTCACATGTTCCGTCATAGTCTAAAGCTCCATTTCCATCATCTGTTGGCCCAAATACTTTTATATCACCTCCATTTATATAAATATTTCCATTACTATCTAAACCATCTCCTTTAGCATCTACTTCTATATTTCCACCATTTATATTTAATGAATAATTGTTAGTTTGTGAAAAATTATTCTGTCCTGGTCTTCCCATTTCAGATGAAGAATCTTTTCCACCTGCAACATTAATACCATCATCAGAAGATACAATATTAATATCTCCACAATTTATATTTATAACTGCACTTTCACAGCCTTCATAACTCTTTTTTATATTAATACTTCCATCATTTATTGTAAGTACGGAATCTGCATGTATTCCGTCATCGCCAGAACTTATTTCATATGTTCCATTCTCTATTTTTATAGTATTATTAGAATGTATGCTATCATCAGATGAATCAATGTTAAACTCTCCATCATCTATTAAAATATTTGTAGCAGATTTTATACCCTTAGCACTTGGAGTATCGTTTGAATCATTGCTACTTTCAGGATCCTGAGGTTTCATGTTTTCTTTTCCAAATTCATTTTTATCCCATTTTCCCCAAGTATCTTTATCTTGTGAATTGCTACTTGAACCTCCTGTTACTATATTAAATTTTCCACCATTTATGTATATAGAACCCTTAGCATCAATTCCATCTGTTCCTGAAGTTATATTTACTGTTGAATCAGTAATAATTACATATCCCACGTCTTCACTATTTGTATTAGTTGATTTTATTCCATCTCCACTAGCTTCTACTTTTATGTTACTGTTTTTTATATATACGTAATCTTTACCTCTTATACCGTCATCTACAGAATTAATTTCTATATTAGTGTCAAAAATTCTTAAAGCATCATTTGAAGATATAGCATCATTATAGTTTGCTTTTAATTTTAATGTCCCTTTTCCATTAATTATTAAATCTTGCTTACTAAATATTGTAGCGCTTGGTTCATCTTCATCACTATTTTCATATGTATAGCTAGAAGCATCTTCAAGTGTACTTTCAGTTCCTTCTTTTAAAGTTAAAATACACTTCTTAGCACCTTTTACAAATATTGGAGAACTATCATTAAATGTAATATTAACACCATTTAAAAGTATTTTTACGACACTATTTTTATCTGTATCTACTATTATTTTACCATTATTTAAGGTACCAGAAATGCTATAATTTCCAGCTTTATTTATTGTTATTACTCCATCTGAATTACTTGCACCACTCCCTTCAATACTAACATTATCAGATTCTAAATTTATATAAGTATCTATATTATACTCATATTCTTCTTCATCACTATCATAGTCTACGCTCTTTACTACATTATCGCTTATAGTAGCTGTTTTTGAAGTTTCACTATTTTCACCATTAGAAGTACTATCTTTGTTTACGAGTGTTAGAATTATACCTGTAAGTAAAACAGCTACTCCTATAAAAATTATACATATACTTTTCTTATTCATAACTTACTCTCCTTATAAAGTTTCTAATTTTTCTTCTCTAAATAGTGATACATTTAAATTTCCATTTCTCATTCTTAAATTATCCATAAATTCTTTTTGCAATTTATTATCCTTTAAAATAACATTATAAACTATTTCGTACATACTTCCCATATTTGTAGTTTTTACCTTTTCCACTTCAACTTTTTCCAAATATTTATCAAAAATATCATCAAAAATTTCCGTATAATCAAGATCCTCTGGTATTAAAATTTTTAATTTTCTCTCATTTTTATCTTGATTAAATATCTTTAATTTATTAAGTATAAATATTAATAAACCAACTATAACAGTTACTGTAACAGCAAACAAAATGTGTCCCATTCCTGTTGCAAGCCCTACTGCCATTGCAAAAAATATACTAATTATATCCCTAGAATTTCCTGGTGTTGATCTGAATCTAACCAAGCTAAAAGCTCCAAGAACTGCTACGGAAGTTCCTAAATTGCCATTTACCATCATAATTATAACTTGAACAAGAAGCGGTAATACCGCAAGTGTTATTACAAAATTTTTATTATATTTACCAGATTTCATATATAATATAGCAATACTTATACCAAGAACAATTGATGCAAGTATTGCAATAAGTGCTGTTTTTATACTCACTCCACTACTTACACTACTAAATATACTTTCAAACATAAAACTCCTCCTTATTTTTTTCATTAATCTTATTAATCTTTTTATATACATTTCCATATTTTGAGAATGTTGTTGGATAAACATTTAAAGTAGATAAATATCTTGCAAATTCATATGGAAGGTTATCTAAAGTTTTTATTTCCATTATACATTCACTGTCATTTAAAAGTAGATGGCCTGCATCCCCATTTTCTAGCCCAACATCCTCTGTTCTATATCTAATATTAAAATCAAATGTTATTCTCAAATTTGGATTTTCTTTACTAAAATATGCCATTCTATCATACGCTATAAATACTTTGGGTTTTAAATCATATCTTTTAAAGATATAATCAATTTCTTTAAATACCTGACCTTTAACCTCACATTCATCATTAAGGTATTTTTTCATATCTTCAGTACTAATGACAATTCTTCTCTTATTTACAATTCCTTTATACTTTTTCTTTATTTCTAAATATACATTTGAATCATAACTTGGTACTTGATAACTTCTTAATCTAACTTTTTCTTTGTATATTGGCTTTTCTATAGATTTTCTTACTAATATAAAATCATCACTATCAAAATACAAATTGCAAATTGTGCTCATTCCATGTTTATCTTCGTTAAATTCTCTATCTATTAATAATTTCATTTTTTCGTATTCTTCCTTTGTCAATTTGTACTTTTTTTCTATTCGTCTAAAAAATTCACTTTTCAACAACTTCACCTCACAGTCATATTATAACTTGTTATTTTGGAAAACCAATGATTATATTGTGTAAAAGGCATGAAAAAGCCGTCATAAAATTATGACAGCTTTAAGTTGAATCATACTAATTCATTTAAATCGTTAAGCCTTTGCACAAGCTTTTTTTCTGCTTTCCTAATGTTTTCAAGTTCTTCAAGTATCTCCTTCTTTTTCATATCTCTGAAGGCCTCTAAGTATTTACTTCTGCTTGAAAATACTTCAAAATTGTCAAGACTCAAGCACAAATCTTTAGATTTATCTCCCGGGACCAAAGCCACTGGCTTTTCTTCTATCAACATTACCCATGCCGATTTATTAATATAAAGATAATTTTTAACTCTTTCATTCGGCTTGCCAACAACTCGCCAAAAATCTCTTTTCAATTTATCAAATTTCAAAATTGCCTCATTCAGAGTATTTCCAATAAAGTAGTCCTCATCATGATAGATAGTATTAAACTCTTTATCAAAAATTTTTACATCTGTTGTGTAATATCCCTTTTCTTTAGAATATTCCGGATAAGAAAGTCCAGTAAATGTTGCTCTTTTAATTTCAATCATAGCTTCTAACCTCCAAATTATTTTAGGTGTTCTTATTTTTTCCAACAGATTATATCATACAAAGCTAATTATGTCAAACTCATATTATCTAATACTCTTCAATAGCAACGTATACTTTTTCTTCTTCTGCATAAACTTTCTCAACATCAAGTTTTGTTATTTGATTATCATCTTCAAACACATATTTATTTAATGCATCGAGTACTATTTTTACTATATTATCTATATCTGGCTTTTTAGTTGGGCTTATATTACCTAATAGCATATTTTCCCTATCTTTTTTACTAGTGCTTTTCGGAACTGCAAAATATGCCACAATAGTTACTTTTATTCTACCTTTTAAAATTTCATTTCTATGGTATTTTATTTTAAAATATTCTCTTATTAAATTTTCATAATCTTTAGTATTTGTAGGAGTATATACCTTACCGGTATACATATTTAATCTAGGTCTTGCCTTTCCATTTATCTTTCCAATTACTTCAAATTCGTATTTCACTATATATCACCTAGTTCATTATAGCATATACAAAAAGAAAATAATATAAAAGTGGCCAAAAAATTTTGGCCACTTGTTATTCATTCGTTAATTATTAACATATTATTTATTTTTCTTTCTCTTAGATTTTCCATTGCATATTTTAATTTATGGAATAAGCTTTTTATAAATTCTTTTGTTTCATCATCGTAACTTAAATAAATTGAGGTATTTTCCAAATTTTCAAAAAACTCATCTGGTTCAATCAAGTCTTTAAATATCTCCCAAGCTGCAACTTTGGCTTCGCCTTCAGTTAATATCAGTGGTTCACTTGGAACCTTGTGATAATAAGAAGATACCATAAACTGATTTAAAACTGTCCATGTAATATTAGAGATTGGCTCATCTACTAAAATTCCACTTTCAATTTCAATTTTTCTTGGAGTATTATTTATTAGCTTAATTACATCTTCAGTATCAAAAGCTTTAATGATATTTGCCTCATAGAAGAGATTTTTTGCCACGTTTACATAGTTTACAAATCCTGATGCACTTGCCATATCTTTAATATCAGAATATACCAGATCATTTATTGTTACATCAATGTTTTCATACACAACGACATCTGAATTTACTGATACAGAATCAATATCGCTCTCTGTAAGCTTAGCCGCAAAAAACTTGTACATTAGCATAAACCGTCTGATAAGCAAAATTGATTCTCTGTTTTTTATTGGTAAAAAAATGGAAAGTGCATAATCTAGATTATTATATGCTTCAAGATTTGCTTTTTCATAATACTTAATAGCATTCTTAAAAATTTCTGCCGGACTTTTGGTAATTAGCATTTCAAATGCTTCAGAATTTTTAAAGCAAGATAAGTAAACACTTATTATTTTTAAATAATTTTGTATCAGCTGCTCTGCTTCTTTTTCGTCAACATATGCAACTTCTTCTTTATATTCTTTTACATTTTCAAGACAAACTGAAAAAAATCCTAGTGCAATATTTTTTGCACCCACATCATCAATAAATCCATTTTCAACAGATTTTTTGAGAAGATCTTCCAATTTTGTATACTCGGAAATTATCAAAGAATCCAGTATTTCCTCACGTTTTACAATGTTACTCATAAAATTCATCCTTTCTTGTACTCACAATAAAAGTATTTATAATTTCACCAAATTATATCATTTTTTAAATCTTATGTCAACATTTACTAAAATAATAGTTGACATTGAACTTAAAAAGTGTTAAAATACCACTGTGTAAGAAATTATAAAAAAATAATTATTTTTTTGGAGGGTTTACTATGTTAGAAATTATTAAAAAAGAAAATGCCGGAACACTTCTTGCAGTAACAGACAGCACTTCTGCCCTTGCCATCTCACTTGAAGGCTTATCTGACAGCATTTCAGAAGAAACTTGTGAAGCTATTAAGGAGGCAATTGATGATCTTGCTCACCAAAAAGATTATGATGAGGAGGCCATAGCCAGAAAGCTGGATAGCATGCAAATAGATATGCTTGCAGATTTAAATTCTGATGAGATCAAGAGAATGCTCCAGTGCCATGATGACTGCACAGACATTACGTATGATACAATTAATGGTTATATTCCAGATGAGAACTGTCAATACGATAATCAGGAGGATGCTGAAGCAAACGGCCAAAAATTTTGTTAATTTCATTTATATCAAAGTTATTAATACTTTTAAACAACGCCTACATGTTTTTTCATGTAGGCTCTTTTTTATATTTTTCACTATTTTGTAGTATATTTAGAACAATAGTTGACATTTTCCAGAAAAAGTGTTACAATTTTTCTAGAAGCAATTCGAAAATTTTAAATAATAATTTATTTAGGGAGGTAATTTTTACATGTATACTGAATTTCCTTTAAACCCGAGTGAGTCTAAGCTCTCTGGCTTGTTATCTGGTGATTCTGCACCTGAAAAAATTCCAGAATCGCTTGGCACTCATTTTGAAGTAGCCTATAACAAACTTGCTCACAGCCGGAATTTTGACAAGGAGGCAGTCATTAAAAACTTTGAGTTTTTATCTACGAAGGGAAACAATGCTGCAAATTTAAGCACTACTCAAATAACAAGGGCTGCAAAATGTAATCCAGTTTGTATGGATAATGTACTTGATGAGATCGATGGTTTGATTCCACCTGAAGATTATCAATATGGCAGCCAAGAAGAAGCTGAAGCAAACGGTCAGGAATGGCCTTATGATGACAGGTATTAATCTTTAAAGTAGAGCCTACATGTTTTTTCATGTAGGCTTTTTTTATATTATAAATAAAAACTATATTATTCTATTATTTTATGACTTTTTAAATTATCTAATATAAATTCAACACATTTGTTAAAGTTATAATCAAATTCTTCTTTGGTAAATACCTTATAACATATTTTTTCATCTTTTCTTTTATCATAATTATTTTTTATATTATTTACGAAATTAATTATCTTTAATACATCTTCTCCATTATATTTAATATTTTTTATATCTTTACATGCTTTTAGAATATCATCTTTCTTATTTTCATCTATTAAAACATCTTCTTTTGAATACAATTCTCTTGAATAAGTATCAAAATCTGTTTGTTTTAATATTCTTATTGTTTCCTTATCACATATTTTATCGGTTCCATTATTAAGCTTTATTCCTATAGATTTTCCCATACCATCTGATAAAAACTTTTGACCGAAAGTTAATCTATTATAATAAAAGTCTGTCATTAAATGTGTAAGATATCCTAGAACAACTGGATTACTTAAGTTCTGATAATTTTCTTCTATGAATCTTTCATAATCTGGTAGCTTTATCATGATTCCATTTACATTTTGCAATTTAGCATAATGGGAATCATCATACGAAACTACAACAGATAAATCATGCACTACATGTCTTTCTGCATCTACCATAACATTTCCAAAATAAAACTTGTATTCATTAAGTTTTAAATATTCATTTAATTTTTTGGCAGTTTTTAAATGCATTCCCCAAGCTGGCATACTTATCCCCTCCTAATATTATAATGATTTTTTAGTTTCTTAAATAGTTCTTTTCTTGTTATTAAACTGTTCAAATTACATATGTTATCTTCAAATAAGTAATTAAATTCATTATTTAATGCTTGCTTTGTACTTTCATCTGATGAATATAGGGTACTTTTTCCATTAAGTATATCTATAATATTACAAAAAATAAAGTCAGGATTTTTACTCTTATTTTCCTCTTCAAGAATCTGTTTAATTATATCTTCATTTTCATCTAAAAACTTATCAATTTCTACTATCTCAAGCTGACCAATAATTACATTTTTGCTACCATTTATTGGAACTGGATTTGATGCTTCAATTTCATTTTTCATTGATCCTTTTTCAATAATTGATTTTTTTCTAAATATCTCTTCTATTTTTGAATCATCTATTTTTGAGCATTTTGATTTAAGCCACTTTGCAACTTCTTTATCTTTTTTAGTTGTATTTTTACTCTTAAAATTTATTGTATTAGAAACAATTCCATAATATAAAAGTATTGCCGAACTATTAGATATATCAAGAGAATATTCCATAAATCTCTCTCCCACCAATGTTGCTGCTGCTCCAATAAGTTCAATTGTAAGATTAGCATTTACAAATTTTTTTGAACTTTCAGATTTTACATGATGATCAATAATTTCTGTTACATTTTCTTTAATTATTGAATCTTCTATATATAAATCAGAATTGGTATCAACTAAAATTATATTGTCATGTTTTCCAATCTTTTCTATTGGATTTAGTGATATTCCAAACATATCACATACTATACTTACCTCTTTTTTGGGTACTCCACTTATATAATAATTAGATTTTCTACCACACTTTTCTATAAATTCTTTGTATGCATACATACATGAAATTCCATCTAAATCTGGATTAATGTAAGACGTAACAACATAATTTTCTTCCATAATATCTCCTTTAATGTTAAACAAAATCTTATTTAATATATCATATTTTACATAAAAAAACAAGTAATAATATAAAATAAGGAAATAGTCATACAACTACTTCCTTATAATAGATTCAATTATTTAACATATTCATTTAGCGGTTTTACTCTATAGAATAATTCTCCCATTTTCTCTGTTGGTACATATCCTGGATTTGCATTAATAACATCTGGAATTCTATTTACTATAGAAGCACAAGTAAGTTCTACAGTTGATGGTCTATTTATTACAAGAGTAGTATTTGGTTCTCCCTCAACACTCCATTCGTTTTTATCAAATTCATCTTCTGAATAAACTTTACCTATACATTCTGTTTCTAATGTAATTCCTTCTTTAGTTGTTGTTGTAACAACTGCACTCATTCCTGTTGCATCACCAGCTTTAATAGTCATATTTAAAGTTGATGAGTTAATATCTTTACTTGCAATTTGTGGAACACATTTTTGAGTTTGAGATGTAACTGTAAGTCCTAGTTTTTCACATAACCATCCATTTACATTCCACATATAAGAAGGCATATATTCACCTTTTTCAATTATGCTTTGTCTTTCTTCATCAGAAATTTTATCTGCTGATGCTATTTGTTCTTCAAAGTCTTTAAGATTTAAACCAGCTCCATGAGCTTTGGCTAAAGCTATACCGTAATCTTCAACATTATAACTAGAAGAACCTTTTATTTTCTTTATGCTATGTGAAGAAGCAGCAATACTAGATACTAATTGTCCCCAATAAATATCTTGATATCCACTTCCTGTAATAGTACAACCTGTCTTTTTAGCCATTTCATCAATTTTTGCTGTAGCATTAGGATTAGAATTTTCAGGGAAAAATGCCTCTTCACAAGTTGTAATAGCATTTATTCCTAGCTCAGCACAAAGCATTAATGCATCATAAACATCTGAAAATAAGCTCATAGTTGTTACAATAACGATATCTGGTTTTGCTTCGCTTAATGCTTCTCTTGCATTTTTAACATCTTGAACTAAGATATTTTTCTTTTCAGAGCCAATTATATCTCCTATATCTTTTCCTATTACAGCTGGATTAACATCAACAGCTCCTACAATTTCAGCGCCATTTTCATACACATATCTCATTGTATATACGCTCATTTTGCCTGTACCATATTGAAAAACTTTTACTTTTCTATCCATAATCAAAACCTCTTTTCTTACCTGTAATTATTATATACCATTTTATTTTAAAAATCCAGAAATAATTGCATCTTCTGCTTCTTTTTCTGTAAGTCCTAGAGTCATAAGCTTTGTAAGCTGTTCACCAGCAATTTTTCCTATAGCAGCTTCATGTATTAAATTAGCCTCTACATCAGCAGCTGTAATTTCTGGAGTGGCACTAACTCTAGCACTATCTTTTATGATAGCATCACATTCACTATGAGCAAAGCATTTATTATTACCATATATTTTAGATACAAATTCTTGCTTAGAGTTATCAGTAGCAACAGATCTAGAAACTACATGAGTACTAGAATTTTTACCATTTAAAGATACATCAAATATAGTCTTTGCGTACTGGTCATTATGAGTTAATATTTTTTCTGTTATAACTAAATTTGTATCATTATCTAGTTCTCCCTTAGTAGTTCTTATTGTGTGATCCACACCTTTTATTTGTATAGTTTCCATTTCAAGACTGCTACCATCTTTTAAGTATACTTCTGTTACTGGATTTAAAATCCTTTTTCCATCACCTTTGCCTTCACCATAATGTTTTTCCACATATTTTACTGTAGCACCTTCTTCTAAGAAAAATCTGTGTATTCCATCATGTCTAGAATCTTCATGATAATCATTGTGTATACCACATCCTGCTACAATTGTCACAACAGAATTTTTTCCAATATAAAAATCGTTATATACCACATCTGTTAGACCACTTTCTGTTATTATAACTGGGATGTGAATAAGTTCAAATTTAGTATTTTCCTTTACATATATATCAATACCTGAAACTTCTTTTTTTGTAACTATACTTACGTTTTCACTATTTTTTCTTTCTATTCCTTTACCATTTCTTCTTATATTGTACGCACCTTTTCTTATGTCATCGTAATTAGATATTTTATTTAGTAAAGATTCATCAACCTTTTCCATTTACTCGCCTCCCTTTTTTAGCTTAAAGTTCTTTTTAGGATTTTTTATATCATTTAAAATTTCACTACTAGAACCTTTTTTCTTAATTTTTCCTGCTTCTAACAATATAACTTCATCTGCAATATTTAAAATTCTTTCTTGGTGAGATATTATAAGAGTTGTTCCTTTTATTATATTTCTCATATTTTCAAATACTTCAATTAAATTATTAAAACTCCAAAGATCAATTCCTGCTTCCGGTTCGTCAAATATTGTAAGCTTTGATTTAGAAATTGCCACTGAGGCTATTTCTATTCTTTTTAACTCTCCACCAGATAAAGAAGAATTTATTTCTCTATCTATATATTCTCTTGAACATAAACCAACACTAGCTAATATTTTACATACTTCTAATCTAGATATATCACGATGTGCAGCTATTTTTAAAAGGTCATAAACTGTAATCCCCTTAAATCTTACTGGTTGTTGAAAAGCAAATCCTATTCCTAAATTAGCACGTTCACATATTGAAAGATTACTAATGTCTTTTCCTTCATATAATATAATCCCTGAATCTTGTTTCTCAATTCCCATTATTATTTTAGCAAGTGTAGACTTACCTGAACCATTTGGACCAGTGATTGCTATAAATTTATTCATTTCTAACTTTAGATTTACATTATCTAATATTTTTTTACCGTCTCTTTCAAAACATATATTAATTAGTTCTAACACCTTTATTCCTCCTTTAATTTTTTCATTTTATAATTATATTTTTTACATCTCTTGCATTTTTCATTGTTTTCATTATAACAAAGTTCAATATCTTTTAAATTAAGAATCTCATCTACATATTCTTCTAATTTTTCATAAGTGTTTTTAGAAATTGCATGTTTTAAATTATCAGCTTCAATACTTGCATTTTCCTCATCTATTTTAAGAACTTCTTCTAAAAATAGCTTTAGCAAATCATATTTTTTTATTATTTTTTTGGCTTCAATTTCTCCACTTTTCGTTAACTTAATCTCTTTATATGCAGCATATTCTACATAATTTAATTTTTCTAATTCCTTTAGTGCATTGTTCACACTAGGCTTTGTAATTTTTAATCTATTAGCAATATCTGTAACTCTAATTTTTTTACCAGAATTGCTTAATAAATACAAAGTCTTTAAATATTCTTGTTTTGAATTTGAAAGTTCCATACTCTCTCCTTTTTGTTAGTTTACTCTAACATTTTAACATACATACATATTATTGTCAAATTACAAAAAATAGGTCCTTAAGAAAATTCTTAAGAACCTATTTATTTTTTAATTAGCTTTCGTCGCTGTCATCATCAGAATCATCAGATTCTTCATTGATAGTGTCAGCTTCCGCCGCTGCCGGATCATCGTCTTCTGGGTTGTTTTTCAGAGTATACTTGGATTCAAATTCAGTCATACTCATTCGCTTAGATCTCTTGCCGTCACCTTTTTCAACAACAACAAAGCAGCCATCGCTGTTAAAGATGTACTCTTTGATCTTGCAGGTTTTTCCCTTTGGACTTGTGAACTCAGTGCCGATTGGGTAGTCAACGCAAAACCTCGTCTCATAAAGCTTTTCTTTTACCGCTGTACACTTTTCGTCACAGAAATCGACGAACTGTTCGAGTGACTTAGCAGCCTTTCTTATCGACAACTTAATGCTTTCTTTCTTCATGTTAAAATGTCCTCCTTTAATAGTCATAATGGATTCTACACTATCACGTGCGCTAACATTTTAACACAATTTATGTATTATGTCAAGTTTCATTTCAATTTTAGGCTTTCTTTGTTTACTATACCGGTAGTATTTATATAATAATCATGGCTATCTATAATATCTTCTGTTGTACTTTTTATGTCGAAAATATCATAACAATTTATTATATATCCTCTAAAATCATTTACATTTAAATACTTATTTACTCTTTCTATAAACTCTTCTTTTCCATTTACAACAAATACAAAAGTTTCATTTAAATAATCATGTGTTAGTCTTTCATCTAACCACTCTGTACAAAACATTTTATCATCCATCTTTTTATAGAATCTTGATATAATATTTTTCATTTTCTTTTTTTCGCTTTTTTCGTTAACATATATAACTTTTACATTACTTAATCTATTATTTATAAAATTATTTGCAATGATACATGCATGTGTATAATTTACTGTAAAACAGCATAATTTAATTTTTTTCATCTTTTGTTCTCCCCCTTATTAATTAAATTTTAACACCTAGAAATCTAAAAGTCAATTTCGATTTTTACCATAAATTAGCTACTTTTGTAGAAAAAAGCAATGTTAAAATATACATAATTTTTTTCTACAATATTCACTCTTTTTTTCTTAAACATTTTTCCATAATATGGTATATTTATTATTTTTTACCAAATACTAATCTCAGGTGATAAAAATGAAAGAAGTAAAATTTAATCAAAAAAATATATGTCTTGCAATATTTACCTTTTGTTTTATAATGTTAAATGTTTATATTACTGTTAAATTATTAAAATCAGAAGAGACTAAAGATCAGCTAACAAGGATACATGTTGTTGCAAACAGTAATTCTATCCAAGATCAATTAGTCAAATTAAAAATATATGAAAGTGTAAATGATTATATAAAATCATTAAATATAGATAATAATACGTCTTCTAAAGAAACATTAAATATATTAGAAAAAAATACCAATGATATAGCAAAAATTACAAACAAAGTACTAAATGAAAATAATATGGATTATTCAAGTTCAATAGATATTGGTAAAATATACTATGATAAAAAAGATAGCATAGAACTTACTATGCCACAGGGATGCTATAATAGCATTAGAATAAATCTTGGCAATGCAGAGGGCAAAAATATTTGGTCTCTAATATTTCCAAACGAAGAGTCTATTAAAAATATATCTAATTTAGATTCTATTTTACCAGGCATTTCTAATATTTATGATAATGAAAATGTCCCAAATAAAGAGTATTCTTTTAAAATTTTAGAAATATTAAATGAATTATAATTAATTATATAAAAAGAAAACTAGTATAGAAAATTTAGTTACTTTCTATACTAGTTCTTTAGTTATTTTAAGAAGCGGCTTCTTCTGTTTTTTCATCAACTTTACCGAAGAATGAAAAAGCCCAAAGTCCAGCAATACCAACTATAGTGTACACAATTCTACTTACTACAGAATCTGTTCCACCCAAAATTGAGCCAACAACGTCTGTACCAAATAATCCTATACATCCCCAGTTAATAGCTCCTACAATAACTAAAATTAAAAATAAAACATTTAAAGCCTTCATGTAGAACCTCCTAGCAAATAAAAAATTTGCCTAATTATATAATGTGCATTTAATCTACATTTATACTTGCGCAGACTTTATTTTAATTTTTTACATTTTTATTTTTGGTTTATTTTTATACTGATCATATAATAAAATTCCAGAGGCAATTGATACATTCAAAGACTCTACATTATTATTCATTCTAATTTTAATTTGTTCATCAGCTACATTTATCATTTTTTCACTTACACCATTTGCTTCATTTCCTAAAACAAAAGCATATTTATTATTGCCATACTCTAAATCTTCTAGATATTTTTTAGCTTCAAGTGATGTAACTGTTATAACAAATTTGTTTTGATTTAACTCTTTCTTTAATTCTTGAATCATATTATCTGATACATATACAATATTTGTGGTCAATACTGTTCCCATAGTAGATCTTAAAACTTTTTGTGAATATACATCTACTGTTCCGTCTATACAAATTATGTTATTTATATCAAATGCATTTGCAGTTCTTATTATTGTCCCTAAATTCCCAGCATCTTGAACTTTATCTACAATTAAAAGATTTTGATTTTTATTTGTAGCATCTTCAATTAAATTTTCTAATGTTACTTTCTTTGTTTTTAAAACCACTAAAATTCCTTGTGGAGTTACTGTATCACACATAAAATCGAAAGCAGCCTCAGAAAAATTATATTTTTTTATATCATTATACTTTTTATTATTTAATTTTTTTAAAGCTTCTATACCCTGTTTTGTTTTATTTAGTATTTCATCAGAATAAGCGATAAACATAACGTCTATCGCTTTTTCTTTACTTAATACCTCGTAAACAACTTTTATTCCCTCTAAATAAAAAGCTTCATTTTTTACTCTAAATTTTTTATCATTTAAAGATTTAACAAATTTAACTTTTTCATTAGATTTACTATTTATTATTAAAGTTTGTTCCATAGTATTCCCCTTAAATTTTATTCTGCTGTTGTTTCTTCAGTTACAGTTGTGTCATCTGTAGTAGTTGTATCATCTGTTGTTGTAGTTGTAGTATCTTCTGTTGAATCAGATGAATTATCAGTAGTAGTGCTTGTTGATTCACTCTTTAATTTTTCAATTATTTTGTTCATTATATCAGTATTTACATTAATATTTCTTTCTTCTGATAATTTATTTATTTTTTCAGATACACAAGCTTCTCTTTCATTGCTATTTTGTAATCTTCCATTTTCTACTTTTTTGTTTAATTTTATAATATGGTAACCATAATCAGACTCTACTAGAGTTGCACAAACTTCACCTTCGTTTAATTTTGCAACTGCATCAGAATATTCTGTAACTGTATTTCCATCCATGTACATTACAAATACTCCACCATCACTTGCAGTAGAATCTTCAGAGTTTTCTTTAGCAAGTGTAGCAAAATCTTCACCAGCTAATGCTCTACTTAAAATTTCTTCTGCTTTAGCTTTTTTAGCAGCTTTTTCTTCATCACTAATTTCAGAAGAAGAATCATCTATTGTTTTGAATAATATATGACTTGTATTGTATTCATATAAATCTGCAGAATCACCATAAGTTTCTGTGATGTATGCTTTTACTTCATCATCAGTTAAGTCTTCTGCCATTTTTTCCATATAATTTGTAATTATATAATCACTTTCATATAATTGTCTCATTATATCGATATCGATTCCTTGTTGTTGGAAAGATTTTATTCTATCTTCATCGTTAAACACTTCATCTATTGCAGTTTTATTTTCATCTGTAAGTGTTACACCAGCAGCTGTTGCATCTTTTACAATAATTTTATCAAGTGCAGCTTTTTGAGCTATTTGTTCACCAACTTGGTCTTCTGGATATCCATAGTAAGTTGTTAAGAATGGTTCAAATGTTTTATAATAAACTTCGTATTCTGCACGAGTTACTTTACCACCATCGAATGTTACTACAGCAACCATATTTTGTGAATAATAAAGATAGAAGAATAAACCGAATGCTATTAATAAAACTACAGCAATTACTGAAAATATTGCTATTTTATCAGTACCAACAAAAGCTTTATTCATTTTTTTCTCTTGTTCTTTAGCAAGTTTTTTAGCTTCTGCTTCTGCTTTTTTAATTTCTTTAACTTCTTGGCTTTCTTTATTTTCTTTAACTACATCTTTTTTAGCTTTAACTTCCTTAACTTCTTCTTTTTTTACTTCTTCAACTTTTTTGTTTTCTTTTTTAGTTGATTGATTATTATTTTTTTTCTTTTGGTTGTTATTAGATTTTGCATTGTTAGATGATTTTTTTGTTGTATTTTGTACTTTTTTATCATCTTTTTTCTTGTCAACATTTTCTACTTTTTCTTTATCATCTTTCATATATTCTACTCCTTTTCATTTAATTTTGCCTTTAAATTATTTAACTGCAATTGTACGTAAATTAGTATATCACTTGTCTTTTTGTTTGTCAATCTAAACTTTTCATTAATTGTTTCTATAGTTAAAATTTCACCGTTTGCACATATTTTCTTAACACCAATGTCACGAGCGATATTTCTAATCTCAACAATTTTAATTAAATTTTCAGTTTCCTTTGGTATATCTCCATAACGATCTAATAATTCGTCAATTACATCTAAACTATCTTCTTTAGTTTTAATATCAGATATTTTTTGATACATTAATATCTTTTGAATTGGATCTTTTATGTAGCTATCATCTATATAAGCTGAAACATTTAGATCAATTTTAACTTCAGACATAACCTTATTTGAAATATCAGCTACAGAATTACTATTTGTATTATCTTTACCTTGTTCTTTTTCAACTGCCTTTTCTAACAATGACATGTACATTTCATATCCTACTTTTACCATATGTCCATGTTGTTTATTTCCAAGTAAATTACCAGCACCTCTTATTTCTAAATCTCTTAGTGCAATTTTAAATCCACTTCCAAATTCAGTAAAGTCTTTTATAGCTTTTAACCTTTTTTCAGATACTTCGGTAATTTGTCTATTTTTTTCGTAAGTAATATACGCATATGCAAGTCTACTAGATCTGCCTACTCTTCCTCTTATTTGATAAAGTTGAGCAAGTCCTAATTTATCTGCATTTTCTATTATTATTGTATTGGCATTTTTTATATCTATTCCAGTCTCTAATATAGTAGTGCAAACAATAATATCAATTTCATGATTCATGAATTTTAACATTATTTCTTCCATCTCTTCAGAATCCATTTGTCCATGTGCAAATGCAACTTTTGCACTTGGTACCATTTCTCTTACTTTCTGTGTAACTTCTTCTATATTATCTACCCTATTACTTATATAAAATACTTGTCCATCTCTCAAAAGTTCCTTTTCTATGGCATCTTTTATTACTATATCATCATATTCCATAACATATGTATGTACTGGTAGTCTCTCTAATGGAGGCTCTGTAAGAGTACTCATTTTTCTTATTCCAACAAGTGACATATGAAGAGTTCTTGGAATTGGTGTGGCAGTCATTGAAAGAACATCTATGTTTTGTTTTAATATTTTTATTGATTCTTTAGCCTTTACCCCAAATCTATGTTCCTCATCAATTATCAAAAATCCTAAATCTTTAAAGAATACATCTTTTGAAAGCAATCTATGTGTACCAACAATAACATCTATTTTTCCATCAATAAGTTCTTTTAATATTTTAGTTTGCTCTTTTTTAGATCTAAATCTACTAAGCATTTCAACCTTTATTCCGAATGGTTCCATTCTAGATTTAAATGTCTGATATTGTTGCAAAGAAAGCACTGTAGTTGGAACCAAATATGCAACTTGTTTGCCACTCATCACAGCTTTAAAAGCCGCTCTTAATGCCACCTCGGTTTTTCCGTATCCAACATCCCCACATAGAAGTCTATCCATTATTTTATCGCTTTCCATGTCCTCTTTAATATCTTTTACAGCTTGTTTTTGGTCAGCAGTAAGTTCATATTCAAAAGAATCTTCAAATTCTTTTTGCCACTGTGTATCCTTATCAAAAGCATATCCTTTAGAATTTTCACGTTTAGCATATAGTGCTACAAGTTCTTTAGCCACTTCTTCAACATGTTCTGTAACTTTTCTTTTGGTCTTTTCCCACTCTTTAGAATTTAAGGAATTAAGTTTTACTTTTTCATTATCATCACATACATATTTTTTAACACTATCTAACTGGTTAATTGGAATATATAGTGTACCACCCTTGTCATATTCAAGTTTTATATAATCTTTTCTTATTCCCTGTACACTTATTGTTTCAATTCCTTTATATATACCTATACCATGTGCTTCATGTACTATATAATCTCCAACTTCTAAGTCATAATAGCTGTTAATTTTCTCACCAATAAACTCTGACTTTCTTGTCCTTTTTATTTTACTTTTAGTATTTATTAATGGCTCTGCCAATATATATAGCTTTAAATTATCAGATGAATATCCTTCAGATAAAATTCCGTTTAAAACAAATACCCTGTTTTTGTCACTGATATCAACTTCAAATATATCATTTACTATAACAGCATTCACACCATTATCAGTTAAATAATTTGTTACTTGTTCTGTTCTAATCTTGGTTGGTAAAACTAAAATTTTCAAATAATCCTTATGTTTACCAATATCAAACATCAAAGTTTCAAAACTACTTTTAGTAAAAATTTGCTCTTTAAAATCCAAAATATATTCTTTATAAAAACTTTTGTCATTATTTATGCTAGTATTTAAATTTTGAAGAACTACTTTATTGTTTACGCTTTCAAATACTTCTTCATAAGTTAAATATTTTGCAATATATGGTTCATAAATATATCCTTTTTCTTTTAATATTTTAATTGATTCTAAATTTTCATAACACAAATTATTGCTTTTTTCTAAGCATTTTGCGGGTTCATTTATAAATATATTATAATCTTTTAGATAATCAAATATTGTAGCTTGTCTATCAAATAAAAGATTATAATACTTATACATTATTCCTTCTATTTCTCCAGATTCCAATTTTTCTAAATCTTGTTTTAAATAATCTATAAGGTTTTCATCTGTATTTGGATCTTCAAGTAATTTTTTTACATTTTCTATTGTAAAATCTATTCTTGTTTTACTAATATCATTTTCCTTAGCATATGGTATACATACACTCTTTAGTGTATCAATACTTCTTTGTGACTCTACATCAAAAGTTCTAATATTATCAATATCATCTCCAAAGAATTCAATTCTTACAGGCAACTGTGCTGCAACTGGAAATACATCAATAATTCCACCTTTTACACTAAATTGTGCCATTCCCTCTACATTTTCGCATCTTTCGTATCCCATATCTGCTAAATCAGCCACAAGTTTTTCAAATGTTATATCAGAATTTAAATTAAGTTCTATTTCAAATTTTTCTTTTACATTATCTAAGCTTGGTATTTTTGTCATTAGAGCATCAATTGTTGTGACAATTATTCTTTTATCGTTATTTTTAAATATATTATTGATTACTGATATTCTTTCAGCTTCAATATCTTTACTTTCTGCATCAATATCATAATAAAGTATTTCTTTTGCTGGAAAATAATCAACCAAAATATCCGAGAAAAATTTTAAATTTTGTACCATTTTTTTAGCTTCAAATACATTAGCACAACATATAAGTGATGAATTTTTCCCACGCACTGTAAGCCCATATATCATATGGGCTTTAGCACTATCATTTATTTCTGAAATTTTTATATTATTTTTTCCTAGTTCATTTAAAATGTTATCAAACATAACACTTTTTAAATTTAGTAATGGATTCATTTTTTTATTACCTACCTTAAAGTATTTATTAGCTAATCATACTAATAAATTCTTCTAAACTAATCACTTTTACTCCTAAATCATTTGCTTTTTTTAGTTTAGAACCTGCATCTTCTCCAGCTATTACAAAATCTGTTTTCTTAGAAACAGAATTTACAAATTTGCCAGAATTCTCTTCTATTAATTTTACTATATCATCCCTTTTATATGAACCAAATGAACCTGTAACTACAATATTTTTTCCTTCTAATACTGAAGATGTGACTTCTTTTTTACTACCTTGTAAGTTCACTCCTGCTTTTTCAAATTTTTCTATTAACTTTTTAGTTTCATCTTTTTTGAAAAAGTGAACAAGTGATTCAGCCATTGTAAGACCAAAATCATCAATACTTTGAACTTCTTCTACTTCAAGTCCCATTATTTCATATATATCATTATATTTATTTGCAAGAATTTTAGCAGCTTTTTTACCGATATGTCTTATTCCCATACCAAATATCAATTTATCTAAAGTATTAGATTTTGTTGCTGTAATAGCATCTATCAAATTTTGAGCAGATTTTTCTTTGAATCTTTCTAATTTAAATATATCTTCATATTTTAAATAATAAATATCTGCTATATCCTTTATAAGACCTGCTTGTAATAGAGCATCAACTATACTTTCACCAAGACCAGAAATATCCATAGCATCTCTTGAAGCAAAATGTATAATACTTCTATATATACATGCTGGGCACTCACTATTTGTACATCTTAGTGCCACTTGACCTTCTTCTTTATCTAACGGCTCAAAACATACTGGACACACTGTTGGAATTTCATATTCTTTTTGAGTACCATCTCTTTTAGACTTCACTACATCTACAACTTCCGGAATTACATCACCGGCCTTTTCTATAAGTGCAATATCACCAACTCTAATATCTTTTTCTTTTATATAGTCAAAATTATGAAGTGTTGTTTTAGAAATTATGGAACCAGCAACTCTTACAGGATTTAATATAGCCATCGGAGTCACTTGTCCTGTACGTCCAACTTGAGTCACAATATCTAATATTTTTGTTTCTTTTCTCTCAGGCGGATATTTATATGCTACAGACCATTTAGGAACTTTTACCGTTTTTCCAATTTCATCTCTTACGTTTAAGTTATCAACGTTTACAACAGCACCATCTATATCATATTCCAAACTATCTCTTAGTTCACCTATTTTTTTTATTGCTGAAATTACTTCTTCTTTGTTTTCAGCCTTTATCCTTTTTTCTATAACCTTAAATCCTAAAGATTCAAGATAATCAAGTCTATCACTATCTTTTTCAAATTCAGACGAATTATTTAATACAGTAAACACAAATATACTTAAATTTCTACTTTCTACCAATTTAGAATTTAATTGTCTTAATGTACCAGCAGCAGCATCTCTTACGTTTAAGTTATCAACGTTTACAACAGCACCATCTATATCATATTC